>JANLIQ010000013.1 GCA_024654065.1 Candidatus Berkelbacteria bacterium
GATTCAGTTTCGAGCCACCACGCGCTCCGCGCGTGCGATTAGTCGGCATCAGGATTATCAGCAAAATACATTCGAACTTTGTTTAATACACACCGCCAAGCTGGACGGTTCAAAAGTGAACCTGTTCTTGGTTCGAACATATTTCGCAGGCGCGACAAAAATCGCTTGACAAGAGTTCGAATCCAGGACAATCCCTTTGAACCTGACAACTGGTTTGTTTTTAGTCGCGCTTACTTCTAACCAGGGCTTTAACGAAGTTCCCGTTGCCAGACGCTCAGCCACTTGCTACAGTGCAAGAACAATGACAGTTGGAATTGTTCGCAAACGGGGCGTTCTCGGTGGCCGACCTATAATCGCCGGCACCCGGATAGGTGTCGATATTATCGGCAACTACATCATCCATGGTTACGGCGTCGCCGACATTCGCCACGCCTATCCCCACCTCACTGACGCTCAAATTGCGGCGGCTTTGAGCTATCTCGATGACCAGACGCGGCAAGAAATCGGGAAGCTCGCCAAAACCGCCGCTTAGCCCAGCCTTCTACCTCGACGTTAGCGTCCCGGTCTTTGTTGGTGAAACCTTACGGGGTCAGGGCTACAACGCTCAGCTCGTGCCGAGCGAATTGCGTCAAGCCACCGATGTCACTCAACTCATCGTCGCCACCAAGGCCGGTCGGATCCTCATCGCTGTTGATAAAGACTTCCGGAGCTACACTTTCCCGGCTAGGCGAATTCTGGAGAGTCCCGGAGTCGTCCTCATCTCCACCGCCAAGCCAACCCCGGAGCACTACCGCCAGTTGACGCTCAAGCTGCTCAAATATCTTTCCAGCAAAAGTATCGTCGGCAAGCTCTGCCTTCTTTCCGATGCCGGACCCAGAACCCGACTGGTTGCCGAATGAACCAACTTTCAGAATGGGGCATGTTCTCTGGCTTCCATTTCCCGACGAAAAGGAAATTCTCTCTTCGCTAAGCTCTATGAGAGCGAATTTGGCATCAAGCTGACGCTGGCAGAAGCCGAAGAAACAACTACCCGCTTTCTACAGATCCAGTTTGCGCTGTGGTGTGCACGGACAGCAAAGAAAAGGAAAGATCAGTAGCCGGAGCGTTCGGTGCGTGAAGCTTCTCAAAGCAGAGTTTTCCAGATATGATCTGAGTGCGAATGGCGTTCAGTAGCCTCCGCACTGGCTATTATTCCCCAAAATCGCTTGCAATCGCCCCGCAATCCTTCATACTTAACTTGTTAAATGACAGGGAGTAGGTCGTCTGGAGTTAATTAAGGAAAATTACTTAGAAAGAAAATTGAATGGCAAAGAAATTATATGTTGGGAATTTGTCGTACGACACCACCGAAGATAGCTTGAAAGAAGCTTTCTCTCAAGCCGGTGAAGTTGCGTCCGTCTTCATTCCTAAGGACAAATTCTCAAACCGCCCAAAGGGTTTTGGCTTCGTTGAGTTCGCTAACGACGACGACGCTCCTAAGGGTATTGAGATGTTCAATGGCAAAGAGCTCGATGGTCGCACCTTGAAGGTCGACGAAGCTCGTCCGCCAGTAGCTCGTGATGGTAACGACCGCGGTGGTTACCAAGCAGCTGCGTAAGAACTCTTAAGCTAGAGTTTTAAGCAAAACCGGACTCCGTAAGGGGTCCGGTTTTGTTGCTGCCTCTATTTACCCCGCTACATTACTTGGGCATAATCATGAGATGAAAAATAGAGTAGTTCATTTTGAAATCGGGGCGGAAGATCCAAAGGAACTGTCAGGGTTTTACAAGAAAGCTTTCGACTGGGAGATAAACGAGTGGGGAAACAGCGGTTACTTCATGGTTGGTGAAGAAGAAGATCGCACGGAAGGGGCAATCTTTGGTGGCATTATGAAGCGTTACGAGAACGAAAAGACTATAAATACCATAGAGGTCGAGGATCTAGACAAAGCAATTGCGGACGTTGAATCTAACGGCGGTAAAATCGTCAAACCAAAAGTTTCAATGCCACTTGGGAAAGATCAGACGATGTGGTGGTGCTACGCTGAAGATCCGCAAGGCAACATCTTTAGTTTGAACCAGATGGTGTCTAGTCCGAAGAATTAGGATTAGTTCTCCATGGTTAGCTCAACCCTACAGGATAAAGATGGGACCAGCGGTTGGTGCTTCGCACTTCTGAATAGTAAGCTGGCTGAGATATTTTTCATTAAAAATAAAGATGGCCAAGCTACTATCTACGCTCATTGTTATGTAAAGAAGGAAGAGTACACAACCAAAAAAGAGCGCGCATGGATTGAAAAAGATACAAGCCGCTTCCGAGTAACATACCGTCGAGGAGAATATAAGATTTCCGCCAATCTGCCGGATACTCAAAAAAGGCATAAATCGCGACTAGGATGAGAATGGAATCTCGTTGTTCCTGGCCAGGGAGCGATCCGCTCATGATCAAGTACCACGACGAGGAGTGGGGCGTCCCGTGCCACGACGACCAGAAATTGTTTGAATACATTGTCCTCGACACCTTCCAAGCCGGTTTATCTTGGCAGATTGTATTAAATAAACGCGAAAACTTCCGTAAGTCCTTCGATAATTTCGACCCGGTTAAAATTGCCTCATATGCGTTTAAACGCATACAGGAATTAGAGAATGATGTA
>JANLIQ010000057.1 GCA_024654065.1 Candidatus Berkelbacteria bacterium
CACCAACCCGATCTTTGGAGCTCCTCTAAAAATTTGAACTTGTTTGGTCTTTATATTACAACTAGGAAGGCTTAATGAAAGAATTGAAAATAATTGCAATTCCCAATCTTCCAATTTTTAAAAAAGGTGATGATGTCGCCCAAATAATTTCGGGGACTTCGAAGAACAGCGGAATTCTGATTGATGAGAATGACATTGTCGTAATAGCTCAAAAGATAGTTTCAAAGGCCGAAGGTGCACTTGTTAACCTAAAAGATGTGACGCCCACCGACGAGGCAAAAAAACTATCGGAGAAAACCGGGAGATCGCCTGAAATCTGCCAAGTCTATATTGATCAGTCAAGTAAAATTCTAGGCACCAAAGGTAGAATGGTTATAACGGAACATAAAATCGGTTTTATCTGTACAGGCGCAGGTGTAGACAGCTCAAATCTGGCCAATAAAGACGAGAATATGGTTTCTCTTTTACCAAAAGACCCTGATAGAAGCGCTCGAGAAATTAGAGATGGCATTTACCAAGAAACTGGCAAGAGAGTCGCGGTAATAATCAACGATTCTTTTGGCAAGCCAGACAGGGAAGGCTCTTACGGTATTGCCATTGGAATTGCTGGTATCAGCGTACTCGAAACGCAGAAAAAGCATGATTTGTTCGGCAATGAATCCAATAATAAAATTGCGTTGATTGATGAACTAGCGGCTGCGGCATCGATACTTATGGGTCAATCTGATGAGAAACAACCTGTAATTTTGATTAAAGGCGCCGAGTTCACCATCGATGAAAGCGCGGATATTAGGAAAATCTTGATTCCACAATAGCCAGACTATCTCATAACTATTTAACTAATCTCTCGAAGAGAGCGATCTGTTTGGTTATCATACCGTTGATGGAAAAGTTGTCTTCGACGAATTCCTTAGCCTTGGTGGTTAAGATTTTTTGGTGTGATTCGTTAGCCAAGAGCTCTTTGACCGAATTAGCAAACTGACGCGGATCGTGAACGACAACGGCCACATTGTCGGGGTAGACTTCTGGTTGAATCGGAGAGTAAAGGGCGACTACTGGCGTTCCAGCGAGCATCGCTTCGCCAATTACTAGTCCTTGGGTTTCAGTCTGCGAAGCAAAAACAAACGCATCGGCGGCGCCGTAAATTTTTTGGGTGTCTTCTTTGGGTAAAGCGCCGGAACAGATTACCTGGCGAGCAACACCCCATTTTTCGGCCTGGTCTTGGGTCTCGACTAAGTCACCAGGGCCAACCAGCAGTAAAACGGTTTTCTGATCTTGTAGCAATGGCTGGGTCATTTGAATCAGTTTGACAATATTTTTCTCCCGAGAGACTCGACCGACATACAGCAGAAGGTTGGTATCGGCTGGAAAGTGAAAACGCTCAGCAATCTCTCGTTTAGTGTAAGCAGTTTCGGGAATATGGATGCCAGTTGGAATAACATCCATATTTTTTCTGACCCCGTAGAGCGACAAGCGTTTGGCAATAACTTGGCTTGGGACAATGACAGCGTCCATAATGCTCGCAACGTCTCGAGAGCGAGTCCGCATTCGCCAGGCACCGATCTCGCCAGCGTAAGCCCTCCCGTAATCCTCAACCAGGGTGTGGTAAGTAAGAACATTTGGCCGGTCAGATTTTAGCATCGCTTTCTCGAAGGCGTTTGGCGCCCAAGTTAGGGTATGAAGCCAGAAAGCGTCGGGCTTAAAATCTTGAACAATTTTTTCGATCTCTTCGCCGGCGCTAGTGACTGAAAACAGACGTTCTTTTTTATGGAGAGCTGACATAAACCAACGGCCAATTTCCGAAGAACTAACTGGGAAGTGCTCTGGTCGGATCTTACCTAAACCGTCATATCGTGGAGCAACAATAACAACTTTATGCCCAGCTGCGACAAAACCATCTACGCTCGTATTTATTGAGGTCGTAACTCCGTTGGCTAACGGGTAGGTGACGGAGCCGATGATAATCTTCATCGGCCTTGGCTAACTTTTTTGTTTGGAAGAAAATGTATCACGAATTAAAGGCCAGTCTTCGGCGATGACAGAGATGGCGGCCGCCATAGGGACGGACAGTAGCACCCCCATTAGACCGTAGAGTTTACCACCGATCAGAATAGCTAGAATAACGATGAAGGGGTTGAGTCCGACAGCCTTGGACATGATACGTGGCACTAGAACGTTACCTTCAAGCTGTTGAACTACAACATAAACTAGCAGAGTAAGGAATCCCTGTAGTGGCGAGTCTACTAATCCGACTGCTACTCCCGGTATTGCCCCGATCCACGGGCCTAATATTGGAATAACTTCGGTTAGCCCCGACCACAAACCTAGGGTGAGCGCATAAGGAGAGCCCACAATAAACAGACCGATCGTGGTAAATACTCCAACGACAAACATTAGGAATATCTGGCCACGTAACCAAGCACCAAGTTTTGAGGCAATTTTACGAGTTGTTTCGCTCAACGCCTCGTATTGTCCAGCCGGCAATAGGCCACGATAAATTTTCTTCAAGCCTTCTTCCTCTAGGAGGAGGTAAAAAGTTAGTACTAGAACCGTGATTACTGCTACAACACCGCTGATTACACCGACTGTTTTCGAAAAGAGAAGCTGTCCAAGGTTACTTAAGGAACCGGAAAGTTGATTAAGATTTTTGGCAATTAAATCAGAAAATTGAGGTAAAAAGCCATCACCTTGACGACTAAGAGTCTCCGTATAGCTAGGCAAATTAAGTGTGAACTCTTGAGTCTGGTGTACTAAAGGCGGGACTAGAAGCGAGAAAATTGCTGCCAAAGCAACGAAAAGAAGTAGAAATACCGAGATGACCGCACCGGGTCTCGTAATATACTTTGCCCAACGATCAACTGTTGGCGAGAGGCCTGCAACGATAATTAAAACCAGAAAGAGTAAAACGAATACATCCCGGATGTAATACACAAACCAAACCCCTAGCAGAATAAGTATAAGACGAACTAGGGTGGAATTGGTTATATCTATTTTTGTCATCAACCAAAGCGTAACAAAATATATCCCTGGCGAGAATACTTGTCGGGGTGACTGGACTTAAACCAGCGGCCTCGCGAACCCGAATCGCGCGCTCTATCAACTGAGCTACACCCCGCTTTCTTGACACATTCTACCTGAAGAGGTAAGATTCTTCCACGCTCATGTGTGGAGCGACCAAGGAGGGAACATTGAGGGACTCAGAAAGGGTCAAGTGCCCTAACTGTGGCGAGACGCCACAAAGGATAAGTCGGGCTAAAGCAGGGGGTCACCCTGACTGGCGACGATATGCACGTGGACAAGTCGGCAGAAACGACGAGATCTACATTTGTAACGGTTGCGGAAGCCTTTCCGCACGAAATCCCGATACGAACCATATCGCAATTGTCGGATCGATGGGACTTGGTTCCAACCCAGCGATCTGAATCCGAGAGGGACGAGAGTGCGCACTTCGCTTTCGTCCCCACTACTTTAGAATAGTCAGTAGGATACGCTTCGTATAAAGCTCATAAAAAGGCGTTTTTGCTCACTTTAGGCATGTAAAAGCCCTCGTAGCTCAGTAGACAGAGCAGTTCCGTCCTTGACAAAGGAATGGATAACACTGAATATGGGTATATGGGTTATAAGTGGTTAAGCGATAAAGAGAAGCAATCTATAGTATCGATGCGACAAAGAGGTCTGTCGCTCAGAGAAATAGCGAAAGAGTCCTGCCGATCAAAAGCTACCGTTGCCAGTTTAGTATGTGGGGTGAGTGTATTGCCTGAATACTTGGAACTCTGGAATCGGAAGCGGGGAGGAAACGGGGCTAGGGCCGTAATCAGATGGAAACAGGCAGAGAAACGCGCCATTAATTTATTATCTGACCCGAAAACTCGTGACGCATTGATTATTTGTAGTTGCTTGTATTGGGCTGAAGGTAACAAAAAAGATTTTGTTCTCACAAATACTGATCCAGAAATGATCAGGGTATTTGTCAGACATCTCATCAAATTAGGTCTCAATAAAAGTAGGATTCGGATAAATATACGAGTTTATCAGGATATAGATCAGAAATCCGCAGGAAAATATTGGGCGGGAGTCGTTGGTATACCAAGTAAACAAATCGGTAATTTCAACGTTCTCGAAGGAAAGAAAACTGGGAAACTAGAATTCGGTATGTGCCGACTACGGTTAACTAGGGGTGAAGATTATTTCAAATTACTCCTAAGTACTGTAAAATTAATCGGGCTAAACAATGTCCCTATAGCTCAACGGATAGAGCTACAGACTCCTAGACTGTAGATGTAGGTTCGACTCCTACTAGGGGCACGGAAATAACTCAAAGGTCAAAATTCAAAACTGCGAGAACTACCCAACCTGATCTTTGAGTTTAGCCGAAGGGTTGAACTGAACCGTCTTGTCGTCTCGAATGTAGAATGAGCCAAAATCTGCAATAACGACTTTTTCGCCTTTCTTGAAGTATTCGGTTAGGGTTTCAGAAAAAGCATCAACGAACTTCCCCGCTTCCTCTTCAGAAAGCTGGCTTTTCTCAGCAAGTTTTTTAGCGAATCCCTCCCGATTCATTACTTACAGTCTATTCTTAGCGAGCAATTTCAGCAAACCGTGTTTCGCGAATAACGTTAACTTTGACCGTACCCGGGTACTGCAGATCTGCTTCGATCTTGTTTGCGATATCTCGTGATAATTTCATTGCTGTTAAGTCGTCGATTGTTTCGGGACGGACTAATACTCGGACTTCGCGGCCAGCCTGAATTGCAAAAGATTTCGCAACGCCAGTAAATGAATTGGCAACGTTTTCAAGTTCAGTCATTCGCTTAATAAACTGTTCCGTAGACTCACGACGTGCCCCTGGACGAGCGGAAGAAATTGCGTCAGCAGTGCGAGATAGAATTGCTTCGACAGTTTTTGCGTCCGTGTCTTCGTGACTTGCCTCAATACAGTGAATGACTTCTTCGCTCATGCCGTATTTACGAGCCAATTCAACACCTACATCCACGTGAGAGCCTGGCACTTCGTGCGAAACGGCCTTACCGATATCGTGCAGAAGAGCGCCTTTTTTAGTGATGTTTATATCCGCCCCCACTTCTTCCGCAAGGAGTGTGGCGATATGGGTAACTTCAATTGCATGTTGGAGTTGGTTTTGGCCGTAACTAGTTCGAAACTTCATTGAACCAAGTAGTTTCACAAGTTCTGGGTGGATCCCAACAAGATTCACTTCTTGGATTGCCGTTTCACCTGCTTCTTTGATTTCATCTTCAACCTGAGATTGAGCCTTAGCAACTAGTTCTTCAATTTTAGCTGGTTGGATACGACCGTCTTTAATTAGCATCTGTAGAGCGTGACTAGCCACTGCTCGGCGGATTGGATCAAAGCTAGAGATCAAAACAGTCTCTGGTGTTTCATCTACGATCAGATCAACTCCAGTTGCTTTTTCAAATGCTTGGATATTTCTACCTTCTTTACCGATAATTTTGCCTTTAATCTCATCGTTGGGCAGATGGAATGCAAAGATTGTCATCTCGGCCGTCTGATCGGTTGCCAGTCTTTCAATAGCTGTGGTGATCAACTCTTTGGCAACAGAGTCCCAATGAGATTTCATCTGCTCCTTCATGGAGCGAATCTTGCGGATAATATCGTCGGAGTAGTCCTTCTCTACTTCTTTGAGCAGTTTTTCGTGTGCTTCTTCCTTGGAAAGCTTTGCAATTTTAGAGAGTTCTTTTTCTTGGTCCTCGCGTAGTTTAGTGATATCTGCTTTAGCTAGCTCTAATTGCTGGGTCTGGTTTTCTAACTCAGATTTCTCACCTTCGACTTTCTCCATCCGGCGCTCAATCGAAACTTCTCGTTCACGCAACTGAGACTCGACTTTCTCGAGTTCCTTTCTTCGAACGTTTTCTTCTTTTTTCGCTTCTTCCTTGAGCTTAAGAGCCTCTTCTTTACCCTGGAGAATTAATTCCTTATATTTTCCCTCTTGATCCTCTTGTGAGCGAGTCAATAAAACTTGTCGGACGATATAGCCACCGGCCAGGCCACCCAAAGCGGCGAGAACACCGATCGTTAATGGTGTCATGATGTAGTCCTTTCATAATTATCATATTTTCTTCAATGTTAGATTCTTAAGGCATTGTATTCCCGATTGAAGACCGAGTCAAACAGTGGTTAAAAAGCTTCAAAAAACTAGTGAATAGCTCTGTATGGAAATAATTTGCTAGAAGGTGATTCAAAGAATAAGATTATTAATAATGGATGTTCATAATGAAGTTGGTACAGGATTGAAGGCATCGCTTTTGATGTTTGTCTTAGTACTGGTTGGAACTCTTGTTTACTTTGTCGTACAACAAAATGATGAATTATTTCAAATCTACGCCGCGCAGGATGTTGACACCGTTCTTACTCGTCAAAGCGTTACCCCCAACAAAGTTGACAGTACCCAACCTGCCCCCTAGAGTGGTGTTAGGAGGAAACTATTATGCAATTAAATGAAGTACATACCGAACACGAACACGCGACGACGAGCTTGAAAGTCGTCTTACTAGTTTTTGCCATTGTTTTGGTTGGAGCGTTGTCGTACCTAGTCTGGGCTGCCAATACCGCACCTGATACGACGGATAATTCGGCGGCAACGACACAAAAGACTACGGCTACTACACCTTCAACAACGTCGACAGTTCCGTCAACTACCAAGACCGACAGTACTGACAGCTGGAAAACATATTCGAATTCGGACTATGGATTCACCTTAACTCTTGGGGATCTTTGGAAGGGATATAAAGTAAAGAAAGCGGCGCCACCAGATATCACAGGAAATGTCGCTGTATATTCCTTTACTATGCCTAGCACGGGCAATGATGCTTCTCCTATAAACGACGCTGGTTATCGGGAGGTATTCTCCGTTAAGGTCTTCACTCCCAGTCAGTACGCGAACACACCAGATGGAGTTAGGGGAGTACAACTTGGGAGCAACAGTAGCTATGTTTACACATACTCCACGACTCAGGATGCTTTCGAAGGTCAAGCGGCTGCAGTCGCTGACATTAAAAACGTTGTTGCTACATTTAAGTTGACCCCATAACTATGGATATTATGCCATCAGACAACCAACTGCCACTGCATCACGTACCAATTTACTAAGCTTGTTGTGCAACCGCAGAAATTTCTTAACGATTAGCTAGATCCTGGATTGTCAGATTGGTTTGTTTCAGAATACTGCGTAATACACCTTTTGTTAGTGGCTTGGGATGGAAAGTGAGAACCGTTCTCCTACCATCAGGGTGAATATAAACCCGGTGACTACTTTTAGTTAATCGCTCACGAAAACCATGCTTAATTAGTACCTTACTAACATCTTTTGCCCTAAGAGGTGGGCAAATCTGCCATTAAATTGTTCAAACGGTAACCTGAGCTGTCGCTACCACAAATTGTTCTTTAGCGTCTTCGGGAATTTCTAAGTTGTCTTCCCGCATGCTTTGAACAAAGGCAGAAACTGATCCCTCGATATTTTTTAGGGCTTCGTCGATCGTGTCGCCATCCGCGGCAAGACCCAATACCGGTACGTAGGCCGTGAAGGCGTCCTCGTTGGTGCCAGTTCGTTTATCAGACTCAACTATGACACGGTATGTCAGTTTCTTCATCTGTTAAATACTAATCTTAGCTCCATCGGTTGTAAAGGTGGTATATTACTAGAATGGAGTTAAACGAAATACACACCGAGCATGAGCATGCGTCAACGAGTCTAAAGGTAGTTTTGTCAATTTTTGCCATTGTTTTGATCGGAGCTTTGGCCTACTTTGTCTGGAACGCTGGTCAAACACCAGATAACTCTACTGAAGCGACTACGGTTACTAAACCAAAGAATACTGCTCAATATAACTGGTCAACGAGCGCTCAGGGACCATATAAAGACAAAATTTCTTTTGCTACAAGTAAAGATCTGTTAATTTGGACTGATCAAAAAACAATCCTAGCTTCTCATGTTTCGGTCCCTGGAGCGATTATTAAAGACGGCACAATTTATCTTTACTTTGTTGACGTTAACGCTGACGGTGTTGCTGAGAAGTTAGGATTAATGACTTCAAAAGATAATGGACTAACCTGGACTGAAAAAACGAACGTTAAATTTACTGGTATTGGAGATAAAGTTCCGGTTGACCCAGCACCATTTTTGATGGAGGACGGCACAATCCGCATTTATTACTTTGACATAAATGAAGGTCGTTCAGACACAAAATCTACAAATAAAATTTATTCCGCTATCTCAACCGATGGAACAAACTTCACCCAAGAAGAAGGTGTTAGATTTGCCAAAAACGACATCTTTGATCCGTTCGTTTTGAAAGACGGTTCAATTTGGCGCCTCTACGCTGGCCTAGCTCAGGGCAATTCTGTTGTTAGCGCGACTTCAACCGATGGATTAACTTTCACCGAAGAGGGTACGGCTTTCACTGGTGGATCGGTGCCATTTGTACAAAAAGAGGGAGATACCTATTACCTCTACACCGCTGGCATTAACATCGCCACTTCGACTAACGGCAGTAAGTTCACTGCTACAGGAAAATCTTTCCTTTCTACCGTGGGGAAGGTAACTGCCGACCCATCGGTCCTCAAACTCGCTGATGGTACATATCTAATGTTTTATAAAACTAATTAGGAGGAACATATGGAATTAAATGAGATACATTCTGAACACGAACATGCTACGACAAGCTTGAAAGTTTTGTTACTAGTTTTCGCTATCGTTTTGGTTGGGGCATTGGCTTACCTAGTTTGGGCATCCAATACTGCCCCAGACACGACTGATAATTCAACTGTCGTGACGAAAAAAACAACTGCCGACGAAACAGCGGACTGGAAAACTTTCAAAGCAGGTTCCGAAATCTCAGCAGGTATAACTTTCAAGTACCCGCCCACCTACACAGTAGAGGAGGGTTCTGAGGGTAATATCGTTATAAAAGATGGTGAGGCTAAGATAGTTGCGGATTTAACTGCCTTTTCGGCTGACTACGCTGACGTATTCAGTAATGTCTCCAACGGCACTAGCGATGCTTCGGGCTGGTTTCAAAAAACCCCTACTCAAAGTGCCGTTCAAGCTTCCCTGGGTACTGCGTGCACAAAATTAAGCGGAACCTTTGGAGCTACCACATACTTTGGAAACACGACTATAAGTGCGGCTCGAACTGAAATGACTGGCTTTACACTGTTTTGTGCTGACAGCGGTACTTTTATCGCAAACTTTTATGATAATGGCGATAGAAGTCTTCAGAAGAACTTCGAAGATTTGATAAAGACGCTTCACTCCTGAGTCATGTTAGACGGTGTGGCTTTGATTAAAACTTAATTAACTGAGGGTGAATATGGAATTAAACAACGACATACACACCGAACACGAACATGCTACAACGAGTTTGAAGGTTTTATTGCTGGTATTCGCAGTCGTCTTGGTTAGTGCCTTGGCTTATCTCGTCTGGGCCCAGAACACTGCCCCAGACACGACCGATGATTCAGCAGCGGTAACGAAGAAAACAACGGTCGATCCAACCGCAGATTGGAAAACCTACACGAACACGGAACTGAACATTTCCGTAAAATACCCACCAACATACGTAGTTGCGCAAGATAGTGTTTCGGGAGTTATCATTTTTCGAAAGGCGGCTTCTACCGGTGAGGGTGACTACCCAGAGATGGCCATTACTGCCAAGAATACAAACATGACTTTGGCTCAATTCCTAGCAGCCGAAAAAGCAGGAACTCGCTTTGCCGGCGAGCAGCAAACAACAGTAAGCGGTCAGGCGGCCTATGAAGGCATGAACCTTGGGATTCTTACCGCTTATGGCATGCTGACTGTCTACGGTGGTAATTCCTATAACTTAGTTATGAAATCTGCGAACCAAGACACGCTTTCTGACGTTAAGACTGGACTAACTGCAGACCAGAAGCTGATGATTACAAGCTTTAGCTTCAGTAAATAAAGTAGCCGTGGATATTATGCCGCCATTTTCAAAATCCGCGAGTAAACATACATGACTCTGTTTCGCTTCGCACTCTTAGTACATCTAATCTCCGCTAGTGTAGTGATGGGGATAGTATTTTTTTCTCTCGTCTTCTCTGTCAGTAAGCCCTTAGACGAAGTCAAGCTTAAGGCAATTAGCTTCATTCGAAAGTTTGGTCTCTACGCCATGGGATTAGCGGTGATTTCCGGAATATATATGGCCTACCGTCATTGGGACGAGCTAAACTCCAGCCCAATATTCTGGGTCAAGATAGCTCTTGTCGGACTTGATTACTTTATCGCCGTTCGGCTCATTAACGCTAAGGTGGGATCAGGATTATCAGGCGACTTAAATTCGACGCGTGGTCTGACCGTACTCACTTGGGGCTCCTTTATTGCTTTTATCGCAATATTCACTATTGGCCGAATCTACTTGTAGCGCCAAACTCTTCATTTATCTTCTTTTATGGGGTAAAATTACCTCTACGGGCCATGGCGCAGTTGGTAGCGCGCCGCGTTTGGGACGCGGAGGTCGACAGTTCGAGTCTGTCTGGCCCGACAATGGTAGACCGGTTTTGTACCTGTTATGGTTGCTTAACAACCAAGTACATGCTCGACCTCCTAATAATTTTGCCTTTCTTCGTACGAAGTCCTTTTGCTTGCATGACCCGGCAGACGGTTCTTAGAGACGCGCCTTCCTGCCACATCCTCTTAGCTTCCTGAACAAGGCGATACTTTCTGGGGTGTCTTTCGAGCACAGTTCGGCCTTCGATCACGACGTTGCGGTAACCCAGGGGTGCTTGGTGCATGGATTCCCCTTCGGCTTTCCTTTGGCGAATCGCCAACTTGCCTCTAGCTGAGATCGATTTGTAGTAGTCCGTGCTACTCATCCTTCAGCTCCAATGTGATCGTGTTGAAATCCCCCGCAACTTTTGAGGCATGCGTGCTTCGTTATTTGACAGAGCGCCGCGCATTTGGAGCGACTATCGCCCTGGCTTGCTATAGCGGAAGAATGAGACTTCCTGTTCCCAATGAAAATGAAGTGAAGCGATTCAGAGAACTTTGTCAGCAAAAGTTTGGCGTGGAGTTGTCGGATGAAGAAGCCCAGCGGTATGCGACGAAGATCGTCCAGCTGTTTTATGTGCAGCATTACGGCATCCATCCGCTCTGTCCTCCCGTTGAAAGGGACCCGTTAGACAAATCTGAACTGTGATTCACCTCTGGCAGTTTTGGAAAAAACTTCCCTTCCTCTGCTAACAGAGTTAGAATGTCGTCTGATACTCCCGACAATGGGAGACTGAACCGAGAAAATTGGTTCAAGTATTTAGCCGACAAAACGCTGGCTCCTTGCTAACCTAGAAATCGGTTCGAGTCTCGTATAGTCGTAGGCATGACCTGACGAGATCTATTCTCTTTGGCAACAGGGTAAGATCGGCAAATTATTAAATGGGTTTGGAAAGCTGCTCTACTCACTCCATTATGCTGCGAGTTCGAACACCGGCGTCAGAAACAAAGCAGAGCTTACCCGTGACACTAGTTTTTTCAAGGAACTTGAGTAGTTTTAGAAATAATTGTTGGTAGTGAGATGCTGACTGGTCGTCAGTCGAGACGATGACCACCCCTTTGGACTCCAAAATTCGCCGAGCTGGAAACTGATGATGTTTCGGATCGGCATCGAAAGTCAGAAAGATCCGATGGTGTTTAGTTGCATAACGCAGTTGAACGACGTCATCAAGACCGAGCCGGTTAGGATGGGCCGTTTCGACATTACAACCATTAGAGCGCAAAAAGCCAGACAAATGGAGCGGAATATTCTCGTCGAAGAAGAAAGCGGGTTTAGACCGAGGCCTTGGCCAAATTTTGGATTTCTTTGTTGGCCTGGTCATCAAGGTAGCGCAAGGCAACAGTTATCTGGGCCGAGGTAAGGTGGGGGAAATCTTTCTGGATATCGGCAGTGCCGTAGCCATTGGCGACGTAATTAGCAATCTGGCTGACCGAAATTCGCGTTCCGGCGATTGTGGGTCGGCCACCAAGCACCCCCCGCTTACGAACAATTTCTGCTGTCATAGTTCCTGTACTGTAACAAGAGCTCATTCGTCGCGCAATGGCAATTTCGGAAAGATATTTCCTTCCTCTGCTACCAGAGTTAGAATGTGATCTGCTTAGTAAATTCTAGAAACTATCCCGCCACTTTCTGAAATATCTCATTGGGAGTTCGGTAGTTCAAGCCCTTCCTGGGTCGGTTGTTTAAGCGCTCTTGGA
>JANLIQ010000001.1 GCA_024654065.1 Candidatus Berkelbacteria bacterium
GGCGCGCTGAACGAGACGTTATTTCGTTGTAGCGCCAAAATAGCCTGGTAGAAGGAGCTTTTTGGGGCGTCGCGACACATAACCCAAATTTATTATTTGATAGAATTATGGATTGCCAGGTTCAAAAGTGTTCAAATCCTATCAGCCCTGGCGGAAGCTCTTTAAACAACTGTCGACATTTTTTGTGCGCGATTATTGCGCGATTATTGCGCGATTCAAAATAAAGTGGTACGGTATATTTATAATGTTTGACCCAAAATACAGCCTCTCACCCAAGGTCGTATCAATGTTAACCTCCATTGCCGAATCAAAGGGAGTAATTGATCGCGCTAAACTTCTGCCAAAAAACGAGGTTCGATTGCGTCGTCAAGCAATAGTCAGAATGACCCAGAGCTCAACTGAGATAGAAGGGAATATCTTGAAATACCAGCAAGTGGATGCTCTCCTTGCCAATAAGAAGATAGATGCTCCCGACCGTGATATCTACGAAGTTAGAAATTACTTAAAAGCTCTAAAGTATATTGAGCTAATCGTGTCAGAGAAAAAGTCGATCAGCGAAAAAACTCTCTTAAAAATTCACGGTCTGGTTACTCATAAGACACTACCCCTTAATCAGTCTGGACACTACCGCCAAGGGCCAATTTATGTCGTTCGTCGTCGTCCAGGGATGCCAAATCAGATTATGTACACTGGCCCAAAGGCACTAATTGTGCCTTCCTTGTGTCAGGATTTGTTTAGTTGGGTGGAAGAAAGCCGGGAGCAAGATATTAATCCGGTTATTGTTGCTGGTATTGTTCATCAGGAGATTGCCGCTATTCATCCTTTTGCTGACGGTAATGGCAGGACCGCCCGAGCGATGGCAACGCTCATCTTATACGCCCGTGGTTACGATTTCCGGCGTTTGTTTGCTCTAGAAGATTATTACAATAAAGACCGAGCTAGCTACTACCAAGCGATAAATATCGGTGAAAACTATAGTGAGAGGCGAGTCGACTTCACCCGGTGGCTTGAATATTTCGTTCAGGGGTTTAAGGAAGAGATCGATTTGGTTAAATATCAAATAGCGGCTCTCCCACTACAAAAGACTGGCGCCGGGGTTGGGTCGAGAATTTTTCTTGAGAAAGATCAGCTACTGATATTGGACTTTATCAGCCAGATGGGACGAATTACCGTCACTGACGTCGTAGACATATTGAAATGCCCCAAGCGGACGGCTCAATCCAAGCTCTTGAAACTGAAGAATTTAGGTCTTGTTAGCCAAACAGGTAGGGGGCCATCTTCAGCTTACATTTTAAGCTAAAAAACTTTACTATTTATCGATCTTCATCTCTTTGTTGAGTAGAGACAATGCGTAATTGTTCAAGCCATTTCAATGGGTGTTCGAATAAAAGTGCCTCAAGGGCGCTTCTAAAAGAGGAAGCTCCGCTATTAGGCGGAGCTTACGGTTGAACCAGGAGGATCTCATGACCCATCGTCAATCACGATGCTCCGTATGACTTCTACTTTTTCGAAATCCCAATTGTCACAGTCCCTGCGCAGGCAGCAGATTATTCGTTGTGGACCAGAGTTTTCTCCCTCAACTTCGGCCATCCTAGCAAACCGACATTTGAGACAAAGTTCCGGTTCGAGAAGTCGAATGACAACATAAGCCATCTAACACCTCGCTAAGTTTGGTTAATATGAACCTAACACTCTCTTCAGCCGTGGGCAATAGTTAGTACCCAAACTTTTTTAACTCCTGCTTTACGAAGAATCCGTGCAGTTTCTTTTAGAGTTGAGCCAGTTGTAATAACATCATCAACTAAAATCACTTGATTAGGTATTTCAACTCCTCGTTTAATCGTAAACGATCGAAGTAAATTCTTCTCCCTAATCTTTTTTGTAAGTTTAACTTGAGGTTTAGTTTCACGTTTTTTTATTAGTAACTCCATGTACTCATAAACTGGTTCAGTTAACTTTTTAGCTATTAAAGCTGATTGATTAAATCCACGTTTCATTTGTCGTTCCTTGGAAAGCGGAACAGCTGTTACAGTCCATTCCCCACGAGGTAAGCGTGCTAAAATCTTCTTCTGGTAATGTTGAGCAATAAATACGACTCCATCGGTATGGCCACGGTACTTTATTTGGTGGATAAGCTCTTTCATAGATGATTCGGTGTAGTTAAAAAGGACCGTGAGACCATCTAAACCGAGTGCTGCCCGGTGTTTCGGGCAAAGACCATCCGTACCAGCATGGCCACAGAAACAAAGCTCTTCACGGTGAATATTAAGTCCTTGTCGACAATTTGAACATATCCAATCCGATTCTGCCTTACATCCAAGGCAAGTAATGGGCATAAGTAACGAGAGTAAATCTCGTCCCAAGCCGTTAATAGGCATTTTTCTGCTTGACTAGATTATTCATTAGACAGACAATACATACACTATGGCACGCAAAGAAGAAACTATCACCGAAGAGTGGATCGAGGA
>JANLIQ010000019.1 GCA_024654065.1 Candidatus Berkelbacteria bacterium
CGTCTCAGCCAGGAAAAGGGAAGGAGGGAAACCGTCGAGAAGCCCGAGGGCAACTCATGTGACGGCTCTCCCAAATCCCAGCCGAGACGGCGCCGACGAGCTCGGCTTCGGCCAGCTCAAGTTCGAGCAAAGTCGAGAACCGAAATCGGTCGCTTAACGTACGGAAAGAATATACCTTTAAAAATAGCATATGTCAATGCTTTTCAGGTAAAAAATTTTATCGCGGAATGTAGTGTGATTCGGAATCCGAGTCTTTAACTTCGTAACCCAATTGTTCGATCTCACCTCTTCGATTATCTGAAGTAAGAAAGTCTTTTTTAGCTCTTGCCTCTTCTCGTTCGTCAGCTAATTTCTTCGCTTGGGGATTCTCTTCAATAGCAATAAACCTTAAGCCAAAGATATTAAACAACTTTTCGAACTGTTCCCGACTTAGAGTATTAGATAGCTCTGACCATAGATCTAAGGCTCTATGAGTATCTAAGTCATCTGAGAGTGCATCAATAATTTCTTTAAATCTTTCCTCATCTCCCTCTGTTGCGGCACCCATGTATGCATTAAAGAGTTTTGAACGAAGAGCAACACCCTGCGTCATAGATTCCCTAGTGTAATCAAAAGGTTGTCGGTACGGTGTTTGGTAGAAAGCTAAACGTATTTCATTAGAGGAGTAATCTTTAAGGGCATCAGGAACTCTAACAGTATTGCCAAGAGACTTACTCATCTTCCGACCGTTAAGCGTTAGCATTCCGGAGTGAACCCAGTAATTAGCCAGCAATTGGCCGGTTTTAGCTTCGGATTGGGCGATTTCGTTTTCATGGTGCGGGAAGACGTGCTCAACAGCCGAACCATGGATATCAAAAGTATCTCCTAGGTATTTTTGGCTCATAACCGAACACTCAATATGCCAGCCTGGAAAACCTTTACCCCAAGGAGAGTCCCATACAAATTCAGTGGCACCTGACGGAGCAGATTTCCAAAGAGCAAAGTCTGCTGGCAATCTCTTGTCTTTTGCCGGTTCAACTCTAGTACCCGTAAGAATCTCCGCTAATCCCCGATGGCTTAATTTACCGTAATCTGGTTTTTTATTAACACTGAAGTAAACATTACCTTCCTCAGTGACATAGGCAAATCCTCTAGAGATCAAATCCTGAATAAAAGAAACAATTTCCTTAATGTGTTCAGAAGCCTTAGGTAAATTACTCGGTTCAAGAATATTAAGAGATTTCAGATCTTCCAGGTGTGCCTCGGTATAATGTCGCACAATGTCGCCAATACTCTCGCCAGTCTCCTGGGCCTTCTTCTTTATCTTATCTGTACCTGTTTCAGCATCCCCTACCAGATGTCCAACATCAGTAATGTTTTGAATGTAATTAACCTTATAGCCAAGAGAGCTTAAAAAACGATTTAATAGATCGAAGGTTAGATATGTTCGGGCATGACCAACGTGACCGTAGTCGTAAACCGTTGGACCACAAACATACATCCCAACTTTTTTGGGCTTAATGGATTTAAAGTTTTCTCTTTTACCAGTCAGAGTGTTGTAGATCTGAAACATTATTCTCTTTTTACCCTAAAAAGTAGATTTGATAAAGAAAAGGTTTCTTGGAAACCTTACTCGTTCCCGTAGGTATCGTTTTGGTATTCTTTGTCGGATTCTTCTTGTTCTTCGTTTTGGAGAGCTTCAAGAGATTTCGGGGCTTCAGAGTCCATTCCTTCTTCGGCTAAATCCTCTTCACTTTCACCATCGAGAACTTTAGCTTTTGGTTTTTCGTCATGAAGAGCGCTCATGGCAGAACCGCAGTCAGGACAGCGCTCGTTAGCAACTGGGCTTGTGTAGCCGCATTCGTCGCAGATGTACTGTTCGTCAGAAGTATTTAAATCATGTTGCATTTTAATTACTCTAATTTCTTTTTTGAATTGAAGCAATACCTTTAATCTCGGTTGGAATACGTTCGGCGACCCTCTAGGGCCCTAGCTAATGTTAGCTCATCGGCATACTCCAAATCTCCTCCGACAGGTAGCCCCCTAGCAATACGTGTAATCTTAATACCTTTCAACTTACCTTCCTTCTGAGCTTTATTAACTTGTTCGTCTATATACAGTGCGGTTGCCTCGCCCTCTAATACAGTATCTGTAGCTAAAATAACTTCTCTAATATTTCCAGACTCTAACCTCATTAATAATTCTTTAATTTTTAAATCATCCGGGCTTACGTTGTTTATCGGAGAGATTTGCCCGCCTAGAACATGGTACAACCCTGTCCAGTGAGCTTTTTCCATCGCTAGAACATCTAACGGCTCCTCTACTACAACTAGCTTATCTTGCTCACGGGACTTGTCTTGACAGATTATACAAGGATCTGTCTCTGAGATTAAAAAACATTTTGAACAAGTAACTAAATTCTTTTTAAGATTTATAAAAGCCTGTCCAAACTCATCTAGCTCACCCTCCTGGCGGCCAAGTAAAAAGAAAGTTAAGCGATTGGCGGTTTTCGGCCCGATGCTGGGCAAGGTTGATAGTAACGCTGACATAGCTTCGACCGAACGGGGAAGAATATTCTTCATCTCAAATACTCTACTGTAATTTACTGCCAAAACCAAAATCAGTCATAAATATTGGGGTGGATGAATTGAGTATAGCCATGCTGAGTTTCTGAGTCGTATTGTGTGTCTTGCGTCTGAATGCTGTTAACTAGCTGGCTGGCGTGACTCTCAAGCTCACTAGTTAGCTCAGAGCAGGTAGGACGAGAACCGAAACTGTTAATATAACTTGAAATGTTTTGAGCGACGGTAACAGCATTCGCTCGATGTCCATCTTCGTGGCTGGCCATAGACTGAATGTAATTGCTGGTACGGGTTTTTAGGTTATCTTCTTGCGGAGAAACGGTCGAATTTCCCCACCGGGGCAAGAAAAAATCAGTAGTCAAGTGAACTACATAGCGACTAATCGTGCAACTGCTGGAACCATAGGAATACCAGTAGTAATACTGGACCCATGTTAGTGTGTAAGCATGGAAATTTGCGCCTGACCCGGCCTCAGTTGGTCCGCATTGAGACAGCTGACTTTTTAAATGGGTACTTGTTGAGCCATAAATATCGTAATAGTGGTTAACGATATCTTCTTTATATTGTTCTGACTGAGCGGTTAGTTGGTCAAGCGTCAAGGACGGGCTTCTTTCAATGATGATCTTTGTGCAGGGTTGAGGCTCTGGGTAAGAAATGGCTGTTGTAGTGGTCGAATTCTTCTTCGGAGCAGATTTAGATTTTTCATCGGTAACGGGGGTGGGTTCTGGCTGAACAGTCTCTGTTGCTTCTACGGGTTGACTTGAGTCTATCGCGATACTCGCAGTTTCGGGAATGTTGGTTGAATTGCTTGAGACAACTACATAGAGCAACCCCACGCTGGAAGCAAGTAGGGTTAGTAGTAAACCAAGGAACAGATTCTTGGATCTTTTAGACAAATGACCGAACCTCGGCATGGGTTTAGGCTTCTTTGGCAACCACTGACTCCGGAGACTCTGAAGTTTCCTTTTTAAAATCGCACTGCGAGCAGGCGGGGCCGGATTTTTTGTTGACCATTAAGTTACTGCATTTTGGACACTTTTCAGCTAATGGCTCATCCCAGTAAGCAGTTTTACAATCTGGATAGCCGGAACAGCCCCAGAAGACCTTACCACGACGGGTGTTACGGCGAATCAGTTCTTTGCCACAGTTCGGACACGGCACGCTCGAACCAATCACAATAGCTTTTGTAAACTTACATTTGGGATAATTGGTACAGGCCAGAAATGTACCGAAACGACCCTGTTTAATAGCCATTTTGCCACC
The DNA here is from genome assembly GCA_024654065.1 of Candidatus Berkelbacteria bacterium. Lineage (GTDB taxonomy): Bacteria > Patescibacteriota > UBA1384 > 2-12-FULL-50-11 > 2-12-FULL-50-11 > JANLIQ01. The sequence goes on from JANLIQ010000019.1 coordinate 3,825, forward strand.
GCACTTCTCACAGAGTTCCTTTACTTCCTCTTTGATCTCTTTTTCCTCATCAGCGGTGAATTTATCATCCAAGTAAGGTTCCGTATGTTTACACTCTGGGAAACCGCTACATGAGTAAAATTTACCGTAACGACCTAGTTTTAAGACAATAGGTTTACCACAATCAGGACATTTTTTATCTGTTGCCTCTTCAACTATCGCTTTCTTATCTACTGTTTTTTCTTTCTCGCTCAATAATTTGGCAAACGGTGTATAAAATTCTTCTAAGACAGGTTCAAGTTCTCGCTTACCTTCGGCGATATCATCTAACTTGTCTTCCATCTCGGCAGTAAAGTTGTAATCAACAATATCAGGAAAATGCTCAACTAGTAAATCTATCACAATCCCCGCTACTTCCGTTGGTGTAAAACGACTAGCTAGTTTTGTTACATAACCACGATCGACAATGGTCGACATAATCGGAGCATAAGTTGACGGCCTACCAATACCCCGTTTTTCTAATTCACGCACAAGAGAGGCTTCTGAATAACGACCAGGCGGTTCGGTAAAGTGCTGCACGGAATCTAATTTCTTAAGTGTGACTACCTCTTTTTCGGCTAATTTTGGCAATTGAACAAAATTTTCTTCTACATCTGGTACAAGACGCATAAAACCATCAAATGTTAATTCTCGTCCACGTCCAATTAATATTCCTGCATCAGATTTAACAGAAACTGTTGTTGTTTTAACTTGAGCTGGTGCCATTAACGACGCAAGCGCTTGAGACCATATTAAATGGTATAAATTGAAATGGTCTTTAGTTAGCTGTCCTTTAATCTCGTCAGGTCTAATAGAAAAATCTGTTGGTCGGATAGCTTCGTGCGCTTCCTGTGCCCCACGAACTTTTTTTGAAAACAAATTAGGTCGATCAGGCAGATATTTAGCACCGTAATTTTTCGCAATCAAATTCTCTGCTTGTTTCTTGGCAATCTCCGACATTTGGTACGAATCAGTTCGCATGTAGGTAATAAGAGCAATCGAACCCTTGCATTCGACGTCCACCCCCTCATACAGATCCTGGGCAATCTTCATGGTTTTTTTAGCGCTAAAGTGTAGTACTCGTGCCGCAACTTGCTGAAGAGTTGAAGTAATCAGGGGTGCTTGTGGCTTAAGTTGGGAATCTGCAGAATCAATCTTTTCCACTTCAAGCTTGGATTTCTCTAGCTTTTTCTTTAAGACATCTATCTCTTTTTGGTTTGAAAGTTCGAGTTTGGCAGTCGTCCCAACTTTGGCCAAATATGCCGCAAAATCCCCACCCTTACTCTTGAGAATGGCATCAAGCGTCCATGACTCTTCGGCTTTGAAGTCTTTAATCTCCCGTTCTCTTTCAACAATAAGCCGTACTGCAACAGACTGAACACGGCCAGCAGATAAACCACGGTAGACTTTTTTCCACAAGAATGGTGAGAGTTTGTAGCCAACTAAGCGATCCAAGATGCGACGAGCTTGCTGGGCATCAACCAACTTATTATCAATCGTACGAGGGTGCTTAAGAGCGTTCTCAATTGCTGGCTTTGTAATCTCATGGAAAGTAATGCGATGTATCGGCATCTTTGGTTTTAAGAGTTCTGTCAGATGCCAAGCGATGGCTTCGCCTTCCCGATCAAAGTCAGTTGCAAGATATAACTCAGAAGAAGTTTTCAAAAGTGTCTTAAGTTCTGTTAGAATAGTCTTAGATTTGGCGATCGGAACGTAATCCACAGCAAAATGTTTGGCTGGATCTATTCCAAGTTTCTTTAGAGGTAAATCTCGAACGTGGCCGTAAGAGGCGCGCACAGTAAAATCTGTTCCTAAATACTGGCCAATTGTTTTGGCTTTAGCCGGGCTTTCTACAATAACTAGTTTCTTAGGCATTCTTTCTTGCTTGGTAGAACCCTGGACGGCTCTGAAAAACTTTTCCTAACAGCTCTAATTCGGTCAGTATTCCTAGAATCTCTGGAATTGCAGTGGCAGTCAACTGGGCAATTTGATCAACCGAAAGCGCTCCCTTGACTAGTAAGTGTAGAAGCTCCCTAGCCGATGCGTCAAGGTTATCTAATTTTTTATTTGTTTTGAAACCATAGATTTCAAAAAGTTGGGCTGGGTCATCAAGTAATGTCGCCCCCTGTTTTATTAGAAAATTAGTACCATCGGTATCACGACGAGTAATCTCACTTGGTACCGCCATTACTTCCCGGTTGTAATCTAGCGCTGACTTGGCGGTTGTCAGAGACCCTGAACGAATAGCCGCCTCTAATACAACTGTCACTTTAGACAATCCTGCTATTATCCTATTTCGAATTGGAAATTTGGCCGGACGAGGACGAGACAATGGTGGGTATTCGGTAATTAACAACCCTCCAGATTCAACAATCTGCTCGGCAAGAAGGTTGTGTTCAGCTGGATATATAGAATCTAATCCACCTGCTAAAACAGCAATGGTTGGTGAATTAAATTTCAAAGCAATTTGGTGAATTTTTTTATCTACGCCATAGGCTAATCCAGAAACCAGACATAATTGCTTAACCAATGCCTCGGGTAAAAGCTTCTCAGCAGCAAGTAATGCATAACTTGAAGGTTTCCTGGTACCAACAACGGTTAGACAAACTTTCTTTAAAACTTTTTTGTTTCCACGACAGAAGAGCCATAAAGGTGGGTCATTTATTTCTTTCAACAGAACGGGGTAATCAGAAGAGTCAACAGTAATAATTTCAATTTTTTTACTCGTGAGTAAGTGTTTTGAAGCCTCGACTTTAGTTGGTCTACTTTTGATAGCATCCGCTTGATGAACATTGAGACCCGCTCTTACAAGAAGATTGGTACTGGCAGCTAATACCTCTCTTAGACTTTCGAAATTCATGTACATCTTCTGCCAAGAGGCTGGCCCAAGCAACTCGACCATAGACACAGATAATACATCTTCGGTAGTAGAGCCCAAAAACCATCGTTTTACTGTTGACATCACACATATAATATGTTAAATTTTCAAAACTTCGAAATAGCTTTCGCCCGCGGCCTCATATAATTGGTCGCGCATAATTCTCTAGGAGGTAGATAGCGTTTGGGAGGATAAGGGAAAGGCCACTGCGTAAGCGGTGGCTTTTTCCGTATAAAGCTATAATCATTGTTGAACCATTGGCCGTTTGTTACTATTATCCTGACGCATTTCCGATGAAGGAAATCATCCGAATGGGGAAACCTGACCTTTTGGTCACATCTAACTTGCCGTTCCGGGCAGGATCGACCAAGTCGATTCCTGTGGCAGAACTGATGAGGAAATGCGTAAGTGCGGGAATAGACACCCCGTGCGACCATAGCCCACCTTAATCTAACGAAGCGGGTGGGTTTTCCTTACTTTTCGACTTCGATACCCATACTTCGGGCGGTACCTTCAATAATCTTCATAGCCTGCTCTATTGTTCGGGCATTTAGGTCGTCCATTTTGTTTTCGGCAATGGCACGAACTTGATCTTTCGAGACCTTACCCACTTTTTCTTTCTTTGGAGTTTGCGAACCCTTCTCTAAACCGGCCGCCTTTAGGAGCTGATTGGCTGCTGGCGGAGTTTTAGTTATAAAGCTGAAAGTTCGGTCTTCATAGATCGTAACTTCGACAGGCACGACTGTGTCGCCCATAGGGCGAGTCAGCTCGTTAAATTGGTTAACAAACTCTACAAGAGCAATACCGTGGGGCCCAAGGGCAGTACCAACTGGTGGTGCTGGGGTGGCCTTACCAGCCTGAGCTTGTAACTTAACTATTGTTTTAATTTTTTTTGCCATTTTTACATTTTTTTAACTTGTAGGAAATCTAAATTAACTGGGGTTTCACGACCAAACATCGAAACAGAGACTTTGATTTTACCCTTAACTGGGTCCACATCGGTAATCTTTCCTTCATAGCCTTTAAGCGGACCATCGGAAATTCGCACCAAATCATCTAGTTTCAAGTCAACTGTATGTTCTGGTTCTTCACGTTCCATTCGAATTTTGATCTGAGCTACTTCGGATTCCGGAATAGCAGTTGGGCGGACACCAGAACCCAAGAAACCAGTTACGCTTGGGGTATTGCGAACAACATACCAAGACTCGTCCGTAACAACCATATTTACGAAAACGTATCCCGGAAAACTTCTTTTTTCGATAGTTTTACGTTTACCGTTTTTTATCTCTACTTGTTTTTCTTTTGGAACAATTACTTCAAAAATATAATCCTGCAACTTTAAATTTGACGCTCTCTGTAAGATATTTTCCGCAACTTGATCTTCGTAACCAGCGTAGGTGTGGATTACATACCACCCAGCGGTATCGGCTTGGCGTGTACTAGTAGTTATCTCTTCGGCCTTAGCTTCAGGCTGGATGTCTAATTTTTTGTCTGTCTCGTCTGTTTTCTTAGGCATTACTTTTTAATCGCTAAAATTACTAGTTTTTGTAAACCAAAATCTATTGAAGCAAAGATAAGTGTTGCGATTGCAACTGAAACAATGACCATTATGGTGTGACGAATAACAACATCCCGATTTGGCCAAACAACTTTCTTCCCCTCGTCAACTACTGAGCCCAGAAACGGAACAATGGGCAGTCTAACTCTTGGCATTAGTTGCCTTCTTAGCCTTTACTGGTGTAGTCTTTTTTGCTGGCGTTGCTTTTTTTACCGTAGGTTTAGCAGTCTCTGCTGACTTTCGAGTCGTTGTACCAATCGAAACCACTTCAACGGTAGTCTCAGACTGACGATGACCGTAGCGCTTGAAGTAGCGAGTCTTAGCCTTAAACTTCAAACCATTAACTTTTTTACCTAATTGATGAGTTAACACCTTGACCTGAACGGTTCGGTTACTAAGCATATCCGGAAGCGTAAGAACTTCCCCTTCCTTGGAGTCTAATTTATTTATCACGACAGTGGCGCCTTGTGAGACAAGGTGTTGTTTGCCACCAAGACTAATTATCGCTACAGTCGACTCCATCTTTATATATTAACAGATGCTAGTGTAGCTTATTTCTCTGATTGGGTCAACGTTAACTAGGAGCGAAAACCAACCCTGGCGTGACGGATATGAATACTTTGCAATATGCCGACACAAAGCAAATCGATTATCAGCGAGGTTCCACCCCCAGACATAAATGGTAGCGGAATGCCTGTAACAGGTAGTAACCCTAAATTCATCCCAACGTGGACAGTGACTTGAAAAAGAAACTTACTGGCGATGGCTATTGCTAGTAACTGGCCAAATTTATCAGTAGATATACTAGCAATATTAATCGCCCGGTAGATCAACAAGAGGTAAAGAAAAATTAGGACGATTGAACCAACGAAACCAGTCGCTTCAGCAAACCCCGAAAAAACAAAGTCTGTATGTGCTACTGGAAGGAAGTTAAGAACAGTCTGTGAACCTTGGCCAAACCCCCGGCCCGTCAGTCCGCCCGAACCAACGGCAATCAACGACTGACGAACATTGTACCCCTGCCCCTGGGGATCAGTGGAGGGGTTAAGTAGAGTTTCGACCCTATCGCGCTGATACGGTCTAAGAGTAATCCAAATCAGTGGTAAGGAAATCAAAAAAACCATTAAGATGGTTGTAACAATCCTCCCAGAAGGACGAGCTGTTAAGAAGGCGGCAGCAAAAATAACCAGTATCACCGAAGCCGTTCCCAGGTCTGGCTGAAACAAAACAAGTAGAATGGGCACTACTGCAAAAAAG
>JANLIQ010000032.1 GCA_024654065.1 Candidatus Berkelbacteria bacterium
GAAAATGTGGATTGAGGACTCGAGGGTTAGTGTTCCACCGAGTTCTCCGTATTTTTTAATCTTTGCAAGGATGTTTCTGAAAAGCGCTTCTATTTCTTCTGTTTTTTGAGAAAGTTCGGGAACTTCTTCGACGTGTACCGCAAGATATGGGTCTATTTGGACAAATTCCTTAAGATAGACACGGTTTAAGCCTTCGACGGCAAGGTTGTATTCGTTGTCTACCTTCCAGAGTCTTCTGATAAGACCAACTGTGCCGACCGAATAAATGTCGTTGGGAGCGGGGTTTTCAACTCTTGGGTTTTTTTGTGCAACAAAAACGGCGAGTCTTTCGCCTGCCCAGGAATTGTCGAGGCCGAGTTTGACTTTGGGCCTGCCGACTGTAATTGGAACCATAGAAGAAGGAAATACTACCGTGTCTCTGAGTGTGACAATTGGCAGTTCGCTTTTGAATTTGGGTTTTTGTTGGTCTATAAAAATCGCCACTTTGTGTTGTTTCTCCTGGCTTAATTATACCCTATCCATGATAGGAGCAATTAGCAGATAAGATACCATGAGTGCTAAGAGCTGTCAACCCCTCAATTTGTTCGGGGTTGACTCCGAATTATGCTGAGGAGTCAAGGGGTCTAATTCTTCTAAAGAAGGTGAAAATACCAATAAGGATTGTTACCGCGGCCAAAATTTGGGCGACTTTTATTTGCGAAATCGTCCAGGTGTCAATACGCACGAATTCCACCGTAAATCTGCCTATCGCGTAGAGGATCAGGTAAAGAGCAAACGTTTGGCCAGGCACTTTGAGATTAAGTCCGAGAGTCTTTTCTATTGTCATTCTCGACCGTTCGACTACGCTCACGGTCAGGAACGGTCTGAGTGAAATCGAAGACCAGATCGAGAATCTAGATCCTCGCGTTCGCGAGGATGACGGAAGAGAGTGCGAGGATGACGGTTTGGATAAATAAAGAAGAATAAAGAAAAAAAGCAGATCAAGCGCTGCTTCGTAGAAAAATGTCGGGTGAAAACGGCTGAACTCCATATATTGAATCGGGCGATTTGCAGGTTCAATATAAACCCCCCAGGGAAGAGTTGTCGGTGGACCAAAAGCTTCTTGGTTAATAAAATTTCCAAAGCGTCCAATTGATTGGGATAGCATCAGGGATGGCGCGATAAGATCCAGCAGGGAGAGAATTTTAACTTTCTTAATTTTGGCAATTAGCACAAAGCCTACTAGGATGCCGAAAAGTCCGCCCCAGATACCAAGTCCCCCGTTTGCAATTTTTAAAATTTCGGACGGGTTTTGACTGTAGTGGCTCCACAGGTCCAATACGTGATAAAGCCGAGCTCCGATAAGCCCAAGAATAAGAGGAGTAAGAAGCATGGGTTCGTCGAAAAGAGATTTCGGGATTTTGTAAAGATGAGCTCTGTTTTTAGCAAGGGCCCAACCGGCGAGTATCGAAAGCGCGATAACCAGGCCATACAAGTGTAGGGTCAGCGGACCAATTTCAAAAGATCTGGGAATCATTTTTTAATTTTAGTTTGCGCAATCGAAGAAAAGATAAGTATAGACGTTGACATTGCCAGAGTCTGGAGAACTATACGGTTTGCAAAATCCGCGAAAAATTGTTGAGGGAATAGTTGTATGAGGTTGGCGTTTTCAGGAAGAACCCAAAGGTCGTTATCAAAAGAAATGACGTGGAATTTTAAGAACAAAAAATCGAAGTCAATTTGAGAGATGATAAAAACTACGGCTAACGACACAATGGCCATGAGTGTTCCGGTCTTGAAAGAAAAGAATAAAAGACTTAAGCGCTTTTTGGCGATTAAAACTGCACATGAAATAATTAGGAGAGTTGATAATGCTAGCAAATAAACATTTACTGTTGATATCAAATTTTTAACATCTCTCATGTGCACAATTTCTCTTTCTGCGTAGAAGTCGGTATCTAAGCTTCCGTCGCAACAAAGATAGGTAATTAAGTCTTTAGATTGCTTATCGACAATTTCTCTACTTTCAAAATTTTCATACGTGCCGACTTTTGCAAATTCGCTCTTGTAAAAATCATGATCAAAAATCAATAGGCGTAAATTTAAAAGAATAAGAAAGGGCGTTAAGAAAATAATTATGATGTACGTAAAAATCTTCACTGTTTAATTTTAGCATTGCGCTTAGTTCTCAGTGTAACTTAGAAGAAGGTCTCATCCCTGAGATTCTGGGTGAGACCTTAATTACTTGGGTTTAAGGATCTCACCTTTCGAAGACTCAAGGACTCTCCAAGGATTAACCTTACTCGAACATTTTAATTGTTCGAGTATTTTTTTTGTTCTCGTGTTTAAGCTGTTCGAGTAACTTGATAACACGCTTGATATCTGGTATGTTCTTGATTCGACTTATAAAGGAAGTCTGCTGCCCGAATGCGGGCAGTTTTTCTACCTTTTGAGGGTCGAAAGAATAGCTGTAATCCTATCTCTGAAGGAAGGTGTAGTCATGGGACAAGTGCGTTCTTTGTACTTGCCACTCCGGCGAGACAAGGAAATGACAGCGTTCAGTTTGAGACCTCCATAGGGGGGTCGCACGTTAACAAACGATACAAGGCACTAGCGATAAAAGGAAGACCTGTGTCAAATAGAATCTCAGTCCGGATGGTTCTGGTGTCTTTCCTGGTGGTAGTTGCCTGGGTGGTGTGGGCTATCAATAGCCCTGTGGCCGCGTTGAACGTATTGGCGGTTTTTGTCGTTATCAGCTTCGGCTTTAACGCTATTGCCCGGCTTACGTTCACCTCTCTTTCTCTCTTCGCGAGAAAGAGAGAACGCTGGCCTGTTCAGGCGTATCCCGCCAAGGCCGCTATTCTGGTGTCGGCGAGGAACGACCCTTCAATTTTTCAAGCGCTTCCGAGCGTTTTGAGAGTTGAGAATGGGACGATCGATTACAAGGTACTCGTGCTCGACGACAGCACGGATCCAGACCTCGTCGCCAGACTGGTTTCGATTCCGTCTTCGCTCTTTATTCAGCAGGGGCCTGAGAGTAACCTTCAGGAAATCTCCAGGCGGATAAACGAGACGGATCATGCTCTCGTGGTCATCCACAGAACGAATCCTGTCGGTGGGAAGGCGGGGGCTATCAACAATGCAGTCAGGATTCTGAGATGGAGCGAGGTCGATTACATCGCTCTTCTCGATGCTGATCATCACGTGGCGCCAGACTTTCTGAAGAGGGGCATTGCCGCCTCAAGGGAGTATGGTGGTCCTGTGGCGGGTTGGCAGCCTCACCGACTCGGAGCCTACAGGTTCCTCGGAACCTTCGTCAACGTCAACTGGGCGATTACTGCAATGGAAATGCAAGCCAGGCAGCGAATGGGATTGGCGCCGATATTCGGTGGCTCGGCGGGCATTTTCCCATTCGGATGGTTGTACGACCACCCGTTTGATGAGACGAGCATCACGGAGGACTGGGAGCTTTCGCTTCAGGCTTATTTGAGGGGCGAGGAAATCCCCTTCCGTGAAGATCTCGCAGCTGTGGGTATCGTACCCGCAAATTTTGCGTCTTTCCGTACTCAGCAGAGACGCTGGGCAGAAGGCACAATCAGGGATTTCCGCCACGAGTTCTGGAAGATCCTATCCTCCAGAAGGATTAACTGGCGGACAAAGCTTGGTTTGGTTTACCAGGGCTTGCTCTGGACTCAGACACTCGGTCTCGCTGCGTCGATCGCCGTGGTGTCAATGGGTGCGGTGTTCCCCTGGTTCAATGGGGCTTCAATCCCCACCGCGGTAACGCTGGGCGCCTGGGGCTTTTTCACTCTCGCGCATCTACTTCCGGTAGCTGTGGGAGGAAAAGTGGAAGGTCTTAGGACGTACCGCAATTTCCGCAACGTGGTCTTCTCGCTTCTGATGCTGTTCGTGATGCTCCCGGACTACCTGTATGCGACTCTCCGAGGTTTATTCCTCGAGAAAGCCGATTGGGTTGTCACCAAGAAATTGGGTTCTGATTAGCTCGGGGGGAGAATGCGTATCCCTAGATGGCTGCAGATGACTGCTAGGTTTACCCGGGAGGCAATTCCGCTGGGCATAATCGTGGCGGTCGTTTTTGCTCTGCTCCGAGGCTCGCTTCATAGCGGCCTGCCAGCAGAACTGAGGGATGTTGCCTCTGCAGGCTACCTTTCGAAGGTGGCAATGATAAACGAGGCCAACAGCTGGTATACGCAAAACTGGTATCTCGGTTTCGAGATAGACCGTTGGTACCAGCCACTGACTAGCTTCTGGATACTTTTCCTAGGAAAAGTTCTAGGAGACGACACCCTTGCTTTCAACGTTCTGAGCTTTTCAGCATACCTGTCCCTCGCAGTGGGACTCTACCTGTGGCTCAGGATCGAGTTTTCGAGTGTCGTTGCGGCTCTGCTTTCGAGTGGGCTGTTTTTGACAACACACGTGACAATCGTCACGTTCCAGGGCTACTACTGGCAAACCCCGCAGCTTTTGGGGTGGGCTTTAACGCCTTGGGCGATGATCGCTTTCAGGAGCAGTCTAAGAAACCGCTCCAGGAGCGCTCCAGTTGTCTTCGGTGTGCTGATGGGCCTAATCGGGCTTTGCAATTGGGTCGCGCTGCTGGAAGCGATGATGCTCTCCGTGTCCTACGGGGTTGCAATCTTCGTGAGCAGACGATCTGAGGCATTCCACCCAGAAGGGCTTTGGCGGCTGACCACGAGCGTCTTGATAATGGCGGCCGTAACAGCATGGTGGCTCATTCCCGCTCTTGAACACGGGCTCTCGCCCTTTTTCCGGACAGGGCTGGGCACCTTCGACATCAGCAAGATACTGGACTTCTTCGGAAGTGCGGATTGGCATGACTGGTACGTCGTCAAGATCCCTTCAGTACGGGGACTCTGGACGGTGGCAGTATGCGCCATAGTGGTGTTTCGCTGCTTGGAAGGTAAGAGAGGAGTTGCCGAAACACTAGCCATCTCGGTGATAGGTATCAGCTTCTTCCTGATGGTTGAGCTGAAATCGGATCTGGCCGGGAGACTGTCTCTCGATGTTGCCCTGGGCTTGGCGATTTTGTCCGGGGACGCATACAACTGGCTTCGCAGGAGCTGGAGTAAGGCAGTTTACGGAGGTGTTGCGCTCGCGTTGGTGGCGATCAGTGCGCTCGACGACTCTGCCCATGTCAGGGTAGACCGAGAAGCGTATAAGACTAGCCCGGAATACATCGAGGCGGAGCTGGTATCTGGATCTATGGAGAAGGGTGACCGAGCTTATATCATGTGGTCCCACAGGAACCGCATGAGTGAGTGGTTTAACTTCTTCCATCCAGAACTGTCACAAGTGCTCGGGGCATCGGATCAAACACCGGTAAACCCGGATGTGCGCAGGATCGACTACCTGATGAAGCACGCGTCGAGTCGAGAGGATGCACAAGAGCTAGATTTGCTTCTACGGAAGCATAGTGTAACGCACCTTGTCGTCGATTCCAAAGAAACTGCTTCGGTGATCAATCAGAGGTACGCTCTGAGTTACGAGGGGAATTCTGTTCAGGTCTTCAAGACTGGACATCAACCTCGTTCCGAGGCTGTTGCAAAATACTCGTACTGGCATGGCTGGCGAATAGCTGGTGTGCTAGTTAGCTTGCTGCTTGTCTTTGTCTCAGCCGGGTATTACACCTGGTCCGAAGCGGAGGAGCGGCTTGAAGAGAGGGAAATCAACGGCCTCTTTAATGGAATCTACTTCGAACCAGAGTCGGAGGAGCGGTTTGAAGAGGAGGTCGAAGAGAGTTACACTCTTGTATCGAACTAGAACTGAATAAAGGCGACGTTCGCGTGAAGCGAACAATCATCGACCTACGGGTCTTTGATTTTATCCTTAGGGATAAGTTGCCGCGGCGTCGAGAAATCG
>JANLIQ010000037.1 GCA_024654065.1 Candidatus Berkelbacteria bacterium
ACGCTTTCGCAAACTATCGGTGGAACTTATATTGATATCTCCCTAAATTCAGCTCAGAAGATTAACCCTTTTGATCTACCAAAATATGTTTCGGCCGACTCGGCTGAAGCGGGTGAGGATGTTCTGCGCACCACGATTGCCGGTTTACATGGGTTAATTAGCTTAATGGCTGGTGGCTTAAATGCAGAAGAAGACGCCTTACTAGACAAAGCGCTTTACGAGACCTACGCCATGAAAGATATCTCGATTGATCCGGCAACCCAGAACAACCCCCCACCGTTACTAACTGACTTAGTTGGTGTTCTGTCGAATATGACCGGGGCCGAACAACTAGTAAACCGGTTAGTAAAGTTCTCTGAAGGATCTTTTTCAAATTTGTTTGACTCGCCAACTAATATCGACTTAACCAATAAATTTACCGTTTTCTCTATTCGAAATATGGAGGATGAGCTTCGCCCATTGGCGATGTATCTGGTGCTGAATTACATCTGGGCTCGAGTAAAGGGCCAATTGAAAAAACGTCTTCTTATTATTGACGAGGCTTGGTGGATGATGCGCTTCGAAGATACGGCTAAGTTTCTAAATGCAATGACCAAACGGGCCCGAAAGTACTTCCTTGGTGTAACGGTCATTAGTCAGGACGTCGAAGACTTTATCGACAACGCCTACGGCAAAGCGATTGTATCTAACTCTGCCATCCAACTCTTACTCGGTCAGTCGCCGACTGCAGTTGATAAGCTAGCTAGCGTATTTAAGCTAACCGATGGTGAAAAACAGTTTCTTCAAACAGCCGATGTTGGCCAAGGGTTGCTAGTTGCTGGGGTAGATCGAGCAGCAATCCAGATTATTGCTTCTTACACTGAGGATCAGTTTATTACTACCAACCCCGAACAGATTCTAAGTATGTTTGGGCAAGAAGCATGAAAAACCGAAGGTTTTTAATTTTCAGTTATCAATTTTCAGTTATCAAAGAATTTTCAATAACTAATTTTCAATAAATGGCGGAAGAATTACCAGAAGATTTAGACGATTTAAGTGGGGCGAGAATACCAGAAGAGACGGTTGAACCCGACTCTAGTGGAGGGGTTGAGGCAGACCAACAGGCGCAACAGCCGAATATTATTGATCGGGGACTTGACGCTAAATATCGGTTTGATCAAGGCAAACAGCTTTACGGCAAAGGCAAGGAAAAGTTAGCCGCTCGCAGTGCCAAAAAGGCCGGCAAAGAGGGCTTGAAAGAAGGGGTCGAGAAACAAGGCGCCGCAGCCGCTAAACGCAAAGTCGCTACTAGAGCCACCGAGGAAGTTGGTAAACAGGCAGTCAAGTCAGCGGCCGGCAAAACCGCAGTTAAGGTCGGGGCCAGCGCCGTGGCCAAAATCGCCACCGGCTCGGTCGTTCCAGTTATCGGCAATATTGTTATGGCGATTCTAACTGGCCTACAGCTCCTTTGGCCGGCAATAAAAAAATACGGCAAATATATTATTTACGCCGTCGCCGTCTTACTTTTGCTCTTAGCAGTTCCCTTTGGCTTGCTCGGTGGCAAGGGCGGTCCGCAGTATCAGTCGACTCAAGCCCAGCAAGACCAAATCACCGCCTTATCGGCCCTGAGTGGTAATAGTATTTCTCGAACAAAATTGATTTTTGACTCAATTACCGCCGAAAAGAAACGGATGACTCAATTCAAAAATTGGGTTAATCAAATTTATGGTACCAACGCCAGCAAAGCCAGTGGCGCTACTGCTCGAATCAAAGAAGTGACTAGTCTATTGGACACGTTCGAGATTACTAGTGCTGCTGCTGAAAAGAAAAAGATTGTGATTCAAATAAAAGAGAAACTTTCTAGCTTTTCCACCGATTTTCCAGAGCTGGTAGGGTTCGGCGCTGTTAACGGCTATCCGCTTGATGTACCTGGCGTGATCGAGGCCGAAGGCGGCGATTGCGGTGCCGCTAGTATTCTTATGGTCTCTCTCTACTACAAACAGACTCCCGGCAATGATGTTTACAACGCTCCCAAAAAAGCTAGCCGAGCTAATATTTGTGTATCGCCTGGTTATTTAAATGGTCACACTCCATACCAAGATTGGGATTACGCCACCAGCTCGAAAGCTAGCTTTACAAGTGTTAAAAAGTCTCTGGCAGCAGGTAACCCTGTTATTCTCTACCTCGCTGCTGGCGGCATCTACGGCCCAAGTGCTAAGGGTTTTGGCGGTAAACACATTGTTGTTATTGTTGGCTACGACCCAGCTGATCAAACCTTTTTCATTAATAACCCTTCGCCCAAAAAGGTTGATATCGCCACCAAAACCCCCAACGGCCGCCGAATGAACGAAAGCCGTTTACAACAATTTCTCGGCGACGGAGTGTACGGTCACACCTATATCATTAGAAAGGCCTTTTTATGAAAAAACTGGCCCTCCTCTGGATCACGGCGCTCTTAATTGCTCAACCACTACTAGCAGTAGTTCCGCTCGCCCGAGCCGAAGATACTGGGGCTGACGATGAAGACATTGCGGTAACTATCGACGCTGACGCCGCCATCGTCGATGAAGACCCAACTGC
>JANLIQ010000061.1 GCA_024654065.1 Candidatus Berkelbacteria bacterium
CCGAAAGCGAACTTGCCTCTTGATAGCGAGCAACATTCCTGATAGAATTTTGAAAGAAATGCCAACTAAGGAAAAAGAAATTGTAGAAACAGCGCCGGAAATTGCGCAAGCATCTGCCGACGTCATTGAAGTGGTTGAGGATCAATCCCCAGAGCCGGCAGACAAAACCGAAGCCAAAGCCGTCGGGGAAAATACCCGAATGTATTTGCTGTCGGCTTTAGCTAAAGACGCCGCTGGCGCCTTGGCCGAGCTGACTGCTTTGGTTTCAACCGTTGGCTCAAAAGTCGAGAAGTCCGAAGATTTGGGAGTAAAGCGACTAGCTTTTCCAATCAATAAACATCTCGAACTGTCGCTGGTCTCGGTCTTTTTCAATGCCGATGCTACGACTATTAAAGCCCTGGAAAGCGAACTTAAGCACGCCGACACGATCGAGCGGCATCTGCTCTCTACCTGGCGAGCCGGTCTTGAAGAGCCGAAACGCCGTTTAGCCGAACGGCAGAAGCGAGAGGCAAGAGTCGATGTTTAGTTTAAATCGCGCCACTATTGTTGGTAATTTGACTCGCGACCCAGAAACCCGAGCCATTCCGAGCGGTCAGACTGTCTGTTCTTTTGCGGTGGCCACTAATCGCCGCTGGAAAGACAAAGAAGGCAACACCAAAGAAGACACCCAGTACCATGAGGTCACCGCTTGGGGTAAGTTAGGCGAGTTAGCGGCGCAAATGCTTTCCAAGGGCAAAAAAGTTTATGTTGAAGGCCGTCTTCAGACTAATTCTTGGGAAGGTACTGATGGTGCTAAGAGAAGCCGAACCGAAATCGTCGCCGAGAACTTTATCCCTCTTTCACCGAAAGGCGATCTGCCAGTGGGCGACTTTGTCCCGAGTGCCAGTGATGAGAGCCCTAAAGAGAAGAAGGCCGATAAAACTGACACCGCCGAAGAAATTAATTTGGACGATATTCCCTTCTAGAAATAACAAAATTCCAATAACGAATAAAAGATGAAAAGACGCGTAGATTGTTACTTTAAGAAGAATCGGGTTAAGGAGATTGATTATCGAGATACCCAAATGCTAAATCGCTACATTACTAGCTGGGGAAAGATTAAGTCTGCCCGCGAAACCAATACTTCTACCAAATATCAGCGTGTACTAGCGATTGCTATCAAACGCGCCCGCTACATGGGACTGCTTTCAGCCGCAAAGAGATAAACTTCAAGCTCCAATCACCCAAATCCCAAACAATTCTATAATGTTCCAAATCGACAAAGTTTTAAAGATTGTAGTTTGCGATTTGTTTGGACATGTCGCTTCACTCGCTTTTCACTGCGTTCAAAGTTGGGATTTGGCTTTTGGGATTTACCTCTGATGTTTTCGTTAGCTCAGGTAAAGGTTGGTTCCAAGATAATATTTCGTGATACGCCGCACGAAGTGATGAGCGCTAACCAGGTTCAAGCCGGACGGGGACAGGCCAAGCTCGACACTAAATTGCGCAATCTCTTGACCCAAGCGATTTTTGAACAAACTTTTCAGGGCAACGACAGGATTGAGGAAGCGTCTTTGCAATACAAGAACGCCACCTACCTTTACCCAGAGGGTGAGCTGGCTCAAGCGATGCTCGCCGATACCTTCGAACAAGTGGCGGTCAAACTCCCGCCCGAACGATTTAAATTTTTAAAAGAAGGTCAGCCGATCGATCTCTTGTTCTGGCGCGATCAAGTAATTGATATCCGCTCGCCAAAAAAGGTTGAATTTGAGGTAACCTACACCGAACCAGCCGAAAAGGGCAACACCGTCAACGCCGCCCTCAAGCCGGCCACGCTGGAAACCGGCGCCACCCTCAACGTCCCTCTGTTTATAAAAACCGGCGACTCTATTATCGTGAATACTGAGACTGGATCCTACGACTCGCGAGCATAAAGAAAAGCCGCTGTACATTATGCACAGCGGCTTCGTGGTCACTTAGCCGATTGGATCTCTTCGACTGTCCTGATGAACTCGTCCCAAGGCATGCACCTCGAGAAGAAGTTTGAGCCTTTCCCATCGCCACCGGAGAAGGGTCCTGAGTTCTCTTGCAGAGTATCGTAGACCTTTTCCCAGCTTTCGGCCGACAAGTATCGCTGCAAGATTTTGGTCAAGTTCCGCGATAGACAAGGGCAATCCTTACTTGCCGCAAACTCTTGCAGGATCGCAGTGAGTTCAGATGTCTTACTGCCTA
>JANLIQ010000020.1 GCA_024654065.1 Candidatus Berkelbacteria bacterium
TTTGTTGTTCCTAAGTCAACGCCTATTCGTCGAGTCATGGTACCTGCATTCTACCTGTAGAAAAGAAAAATACAATCGTTGAGAGTCCTAATATTCTTAGTAACTTGGTGTACACTATCTAGGATGGCAGTAAGACGAAAAAAACTTCTGACAGCGTTGGCTGGTACAACGGCAGTTATAGCTTTCTTGGTAATCTCTGCCGCATCAGTAGTCTGGGCAAACGGTCTACGCTACAACAGCTCCACAGGCTCTTTTGAGCAGACCGTTCTCATTGCAATCGATGGCTCTCCAGAGTTCATGGACGTGCTATTAGATGGAAAGAAACTTACTAACCATATCCCCTACCGTATTCGTAACTTACTACCTGGACATTATACGGTAGAACTTGCAAAACCAGGATTTCAAAGCTGGAAAGAGTCTTTTTGGCTCTCTAAGGGACAGGTAGGGCTTATAGATGACCCAACGCTAATCGCAATCCATCCACTTACGACAACTGCTGACTCCCCTTTAATCACTAGCGACCTTACGCGTCTTGATTTTGGACTACAGCTAACCAGTGGCGAGCTGACTGATGGTGGTGAGATGGTAACTAGATTTGGACAGGACCCAGTGCAAATCCATCGGTTAAACGAATTCTATCTCTACCAAGTAGGGAATGAGTTGCGGCTTTTTCTAGTTAAAGGTTCGCAAGACTACCTAATCTATCGCTCGCAAGCTACAGAGAGGCTGCCGTTAGCCCTCTACCCGTCAACGTGGCAGATCGCAGTTACCGATGGTTTGACTACTAAACTAATAAATTTAACAATTCCCGATTCTACCGCGCAGTAGTGAGTTTTTCGCCCAGGAACGGTTCGGTAGTTTGAACTGGTCCGATCGGACCGTCGGCCAGCGACGCGATAATTATAATTCGATTGAGAGCGGTTCCTAACGGGTAGCAGGAAATCAAGGTTAAGGTCGGAGTCGCTGTTCGTGCTAGTACGGTTAAGTCCGTGGGTTTAACAATTTTTGTCTCTCTTACTTTGTAGGTGTAACGATTCTGGCCGAAAGGTAAAACAATTTCGTCTCCTATTACGAGTTTGTCAAGCAGGGCAAAGATTGTTTTATACTGTCCGGTGCTCCACGGGAAGTCGGACGAGTGACCAACGATAACGACATTGCCAACTTGGCCCGGGTCGGCAGTACCTTCATAGCGCACAACACCAACGCGGAGACGTTCAATAATTTCATCAAATCTGGCATCGTAAATTACCGGCGCTCGAGTCCCAGTTTTAGCGATGATAATTTCCGGGTCATAATTGACGACGGGAGCCGGTGGCGGAGTCGGCGGCGGTTGAACGGTTGAGGAATCTCTCGACGCGTAGCTCGCCCTTTGCCAGTATGCTGGGGCGTTCATAGCGGCAAAGAAGAACCCGAAGACAACGACGAACCAGATGGTTGCTTTCAGAACTCGCCGTACAGCTCGCCAAAACCGGACCATCGGCGTATTTTGCCGAAAGATTTTTTTGAGATCGCTCTCATTGAAGGTAACTGGTTTAAGTGGCATCTGTGCCGGAGGTGGGAGTCGAACCCACATGCTCTTGCGAACACACGATTTTGAGTCGTGCGCGTCTGCCATTCCGCCACTCCGGCAATACGGATTAATTTTAACAAAATTTGAGGTAAAATTACAGGTAAGGGCCAGTAGTTCATCGGTAGAACGCCTCATTCGCATTGAGGAAGTAGCGGGTTCAATTCCCGCCTGGTCCACAGCATCATTTAATTCGCATTGTAGGGGTCAGGGGTTATACCCACCCTCTGGTTCACGGGTTTGGTCTTGATCCAACTTTATGAAAAATAAATGTCTCGCAACGACGATCTCACACAATTCGCAATTGTTGGTTTAACAACTAAATTGTGACCTATAGTAAGAACGAAAACAGCTCGCCGGGGCAGCGGCGAGCGTTGTGATTAGCCGAGAACCTGTCTCCAGGGTTTCTCGAACTCTTTGATGGCGCCTTTTACGCGCCGGGCCAGGACCGCTTTTGCCCAGTGAAACTCGTTCTGTGTGAGGATCAGGGAGTGTAGGCGGTGTAGCTGATGCAGAAAGTCGAAGCCGTGAGGTTTCGTGACGACGTCGCTAGGCTCGCCGCTCTCGTCCATGATCTGGATGGCGATCGGGACCCGGTCGAACCAGCATCCTTTGGACACCTTCTTCCAGTCCTCCCTTTCTTGCCACATAACGATCATAGATCTCAGCTTCTCCTCTCGGATTTGGTTGGTCATGCGGCCACCGGCGTTAATTCTCAGTGGATAATGAGAATCCTCGCCATCAACCGTTTCGGTGAAGCTGTACACGCATTCGATCAATGAGACCTCTCCTCGGTCTTCTTCTTCGTCGTTGGTAGCGTACAGCCTGATTAAGGTGTGAGTTTCCCCTTTTGTTCCCGCCGGACGTCCACGAGATGGAGGTTCGGCGGGTTTGTGGGAGATGATGCCGCGTATGAACAGCTGGTGCCGAGCGCAGACATCGATGACGTACTGAGGGTCTATTAGTTCTGTCTTTTTCATGTTGTTACTCCAGTTGCCTAGGACATGCCGTCGGCTATGGGTGTGCAATCCTCTGCTCAGGATCTGCCCGAATATAGCACATAGCTACGTATTTAGACAGGAGAGTTCTAGGAACATTGGTTTACCCTTCTCAAAGACCATCTCTCGTAGTACGCTTATTTTAATGGCAGAAGGGCAGATTATAGTTGAAGATACCGGAAAAATGATGGAGAAGATGCTGGATCTGCCTGAGCAGTTTGAGAAAGCCTGGACAAATAACTGGACAAAAAGCTTACCTATCGCTGGCAACAGTTTCGATAAAATCGTAATTGCTGGCTTGGGCGGATCCGGAATTTCCGGAGCATTGCTAGTCGATTTATTTGGTAGCAAGCTCTCTAAGCCTGTTACGGTTTGGGCTGACTACGGACTACCTGGATGGGCCGATAACCGGACACTGTTAATCGCTGTTTCCTTCTCGGGCGATACTGAAGAGACGCTGGATGCTGTAAAAACAGCCGTTGAAAGGAAACTGTCTGTAGTGGCTATCAGTAGCGGAGGAAAACTTGAAGAACTCTCTGGTATTAACGGCTTTTCATTACTAAAAATAGATTACAAAAGTCCTCCGAGGGCGGCATTGGGCCACCTTTATGGTTCGTTGCTGACTCTCTGCGTTAAGTTGCAACTAATAGAACTTACTGAGAAGTCTTACTTCCAGGCAGTAGAAGAACTCAAAAAAACAATTTATCAGAAAACGTTTCCTTCTAAAGCGGAGGAGCTAGCAGTTACTCTTAATAATAAAGTGCCAATCATTATGGCCTATCCCCCACTATCTGCAGTTGCCAAGAGATACCAAAACCAACTCAGTGAAAATAGTAAAACCTTTGCATTGGCTGCGACCTTGCCGGAGGCTTGCCATAATGTTGTTGTTGGAACTGAATATGCTGTACCAGAGAAATTACTAGTGTTATTTCTTGAGTCTCAGTACGGATTTTCTAGAAACATTGCTCGTAAAAAAGTGATCGAAAAAGTGTTCGGAGAAAAAGATGTTCCTTTATTTCCGCTGTCTGTGAAATCAGGCTCCCCGCTTGCCGAACAGCTTCTATTTCTACATTTCGG
This sequence comes from Candidatus Berkelbacteria bacterium, assembly GCA_024654065.1. Classification (GTDB taxonomy): domain Bacteria; phylum Patescibacteriota; class UBA1384; order 2-12-FULL-50-11; family 2-12-FULL-50-11; genus JANLIQ01. Next base: position 3,643 of record JANLIQ010000020.1, read on the forward strand.
TGATCTCCTTAGCTTCTTTCTGGCCGGAGTCTATGGAGTTGACCCAACTCCCATAGATTCAATTGTTTTACTAAAAAGCGAGTTAGCCAAGCTCTAATGTCTAAGATTTTTCGAGTTTGGGGGGATATTATCCACGATTCTCGGGGTGACCCAACCGTTCAAGCATCGGTTCAGACCGATGATAACGTAGTCGGTTCCGCTGCTATTCCTGCCGGTGCCTCCAAGGGGACTTTTGAGGCTTCGATAGTTGAAGCCGGTCAAGCGGTAAAGAATATTAGCGAGCTAATTGAGCCGATTTTACGCGGAGTTGACGTCACAGACCAAAGACTAATCGACCAAAAGATGATCGATTTAGATGGCACGAGCAATAAAGAAAAACTCGGGGCTAATAGCATACTTGGGGTATCGATGGCTGCTGCCCGTGCCGGTGCGAAAACTACAGACCAGGAACTCTATCGCTATATCGCCTCTTTGGATGATCGCAAGTCTTTTGCCATACCTATTCCAATGTTTAACTTAATTAACGGTGGTAAACATGCCACCAATAATTTAGACATCCAGGAGTTTATGGTGGTACCGGATCGTATTAGCGGATATCACAATCAGCTATCAGCTGGACAGCTAATTTTCACTACCTTAGGACAGATTATGGACGCTGATCACATTAGTCGCTCTTTTGGAGACGAAGGAGGATACGCTCCTAACTTAGATACCAACGAAATGGCTTGTGACTACCTTGTCCGTGCAATTAAAGACTCGGGGTATAAAAAATGGGATGAAATTTCTTTAGGACTAGATGTGGCGGCTTCCAACGTACCACCAACTTTTGATATGACGCCGAGCCGTTACTTGGGCTTCCTGGAAGACTTCCCTATTCTTTCGCTTGAAGATCCGTTTCCAGAAGAGAGCTGGGAGGACTGGTCTAAGTTTCTCCTTCAAATAGAAAAATCGGTGGCCACAGATAAGAAGATACTACTAATTGGAGATGACCTTTATGTTACAAATCCGCAAAGGCTACAAAGAGGAATTGAAGAAAAATCTACTAACGCCATACTAATTAAGCTCAATCAAATTGGATCAGTTACTGAAACTATGACAGTGATGGAGATGGCTCGTACAGCAGGGATGGTGACGATAGTTTCTCACCGCTCGGGCGAAACTCTCGATGACTTTATTGCAGATTTTGCTGTTGGGATGGGAGCGCAATTTATCAAATCCGGTGCACCGAACGAAGCTCATCCAGAGAGGATGACAAAATACCGACGACTTCTTACGATCGAACGTCAGCTATTAACGCCGCAATAAGATGCGACCAAAACCAATAGTTCTCGCCGTGATCGATGGTTGGGGTGTGGCACCGCCTTGGGGAGGTAATGCAATCTCGTTAGCAAAGACACCATTTCTTAATAGCGTTAAACAAACTTTCCCCTATTCAACCTTAGAAGCATCAGGTGAAGCAGTAGGTCTACCTAAGGGAGAGCGAGGTAATTCAGAGGTGGGACATTTAACGATAGGCTCGGGTCAAGCTGCTAATGAGTCCTTGCCAGCGATTAACGCTTCCATTAAAGATGGAACTTTTTTTAGCAACCCGGCTTTAGTAGAAGCTTTTGACAGAGCTACTAAAAGCGGTAAGGCAGTACACATTTTTGGTCTTGTGTCAGACGGTGGTATACATAGTCACATCGACCATCTTTACGCGCTAATAGATATGGCGGCCCAACGCAACTGTACAAATATATGTATCCATGCGTTTACCGATGGGCGCGATACCGCGCCGTTTGTGTCTCAAGAACATCTCTCTAGACTAAACGAAAAATTACGACAAATGGGCTTTGGGAGAATCTGTACTGTATCTGGTAGATACTACGCAATGGACCGTGATCACCGTTGGGACAGAGTCGAGAAAACATACAGGGCGATGACCGAAGGGGTTGGTCCTACTGCCAGAACTGCCGAAGCGGCGGTTGCTACTTCTTACCGAGATGGTTTCTCTGATGAGTTTATTATCCCAACGGTTATTCAAGGAGATAACAATAGCTTTCAATCAATTCAAGACGGTGACTCAGTCATATTTTTTAACTTTCGTGGTGATCGGGCGCGTGAAATAACTCAAGCCCTAGTAAAAAAAGATTTCACAGACTTCTCTCGACCTAAAATTCTCCAGAACTTATATTTTGTTGGCTTTACATATTACCAGGAAGGATTGCCGATTGTTGTTGCTTTCAGTCCGCGGAATCTGACCCAACCACTCTCAGCAGTTCTCTCTAAAGCTAACCTAAAGCAACTCCATGTGGCGGAATCTGAAAAATATGCTCACGTAACTTATTTTTTTAACGCTGGATCAGAAAATGCATTTCCCGGCGAAGACAGAGTTGTAATTCCTTCACCTAAGGTGCCTAGTTACGACCAAGTTCCGCAGATGGCAACCGATGAGGTAGCTCAAGCAGTAATTAAAGGACTAGACCAATATGATTTCATTATTTTAAATTTTGCGGCACCAGATATGGTTGGACACACCGGTAATCTACGAGCTGCAATCCAGTCCTGTGAGGTAGTAGATGAAGCCTTAAAAAATATCTATGAAGCCATGGACAAGCAGAATGGGTTATTAATAGTGACCGCAGATCACGGTAATGTTGAACAGATGGTTAACCCAAAAACTGGAGAACCAGACACTGAGCACACAAATAATCCCGTACCCCTATACTTAATAGGAGAATTAGCGAAAGGCTGGAATATACGTGCTGGCTCACTTTCTGATATAGCTCCGACGATACTTGGGCTGATGGGGCTAGCTCCTTCTTCTGAGATGACTGGGAAGAATTTGATAGTTGTGCCAGAGGCGACTCCAGCAGTTGCCACCACGCCATCTGTAACACAACCGTTACAAACTGCTTAATTTCGGATACAATCTTGGTTGTTAAGCTTAGGGCCCATAGCTCAGTTGGTAGAGCGTCTGGCTGGCAGTCAGAATGTCGTCGGTTCGAATCCGTCTGGGTCCACCATACCGGGCATCAATCAGGTTAAAGCCTGCAAAAAGAGCCAATTTTAGGCTCTTTTTTGTGGTACTTCAGGTTTGGAGAGTTCAATATCGTATAAGGGTTCGGAGCTTTAACCTGTAAAGTATTGAAAATTATAAAATAAATCGAACTTTTTAGTACCTATGATCATTTGCCAATATCAAAAATTATGCTAATCTGACTTATCGGTTTTATTCCGAATCGGACCTTAAAGTCCTCTACCGGAGAGCGTTCCGGTTGTGTCGCTCCCTACGGGAGAAGGAGACTGACCATGTCACAGAACATGCTCGGAGTGCCGGCGAAAACCTACGCCGGACCAATCGCAGACCTTCGCAAGAAGCTCAGAGGTAAAGACGGCCGGGAATGGATTACCGCCTTCAAGCGCTTTCTACGCAAAGAAAACCCGTGGCCTGAAACGGTTTTCAGGGGGATTGATGACCTGATCGCTTCCGGTAAGTTCGTCACGCGCGGTGAGTGGATTTGCGACAAATATGCGCCTCAGTACATCCACACCGGGAGGGTTGTAGTTGAGTATCTGGATCTGCATCTATCAACCCCGAATAGGGCAATCGAGATGATGAGGGAAATGGGCTATCGCCCGGCGCAAGACCCCGAGGTCTTGCGGTACAACATGGAGCATCCCGACCAACGAGTCGAGGGCATTCCGGTCGTTGTAATAGGTGCGATATGGCAGTGTCGCGACGGCTATGGACGTTCACTGGTTCTCCACCCTAATAGTGGTGAGCGGCAGTGGCTCGATCTCGTTTCGTGGTACGACCTTCCTCATCCTTGCCGCTTCGCGGCGGTAAAGATCGAGGAGGATATCAAGCAAGTCCAAGAAGCAGAGTCGTTTGACCACCCTATCACTATGGCCAAGCCCAGTCAGATAAGAG
>JANLIQ010000008.1 GCA_024654065.1 Candidatus Berkelbacteria bacterium
CGTTGTCAAGCTCCCGCTCAACTTAACACTGAAGGACAGTCCCTCAGTGTTAAGTTGAGCGGGAGCTTCTTAGGATACTTACATACTCTGGACTTTAAACGAAGCTAGGTTAAAGTTTAGGGTATGGCGGAGAAAAGAGTTGAGTGGACTGCTGTAGTCGCCGGTCTTTTATCGGCCACCATTGGATCACTGATAGGGGTTAAAATTACCTCACTATTATTTGCAGATCAAAGTAGCCAATCTCTATTTTCCGTAATCCTGACGGTTGTTCTTTCGGTAATTCCGGCTCTAATGTTTAGTTTTATGATGTTTCAACAATCTCCTGCTATAAAAGCAACTCAGAGTCAATTAGTTCGCGGATTCTTTGGCGGTAACAAGACCATCTTCCGCGTTGTGAGCATTGTCTCGGTAGGTTTGTTGTTTCTCATTGTTCTTAATCGCGAAAAATTGAATGGGCTCCAATATTACGGCGACCTACTCGCCTTCGCTCTCATTTGTGCCGTGATTATTGTGATCATGGTCATCACACAATTAGTAATTGACTGGAAAGCAAAGGGGCCAGTAGTGGAGAAGACTGCAATAGAAACGGCCATTTTTACTCAAGGCCTGTCTCCGATGACAATCTTTACGATCCTCGGGTTCGTTATCGGACTGTTCGTCTCGCTGATTCTAAATGGGGAGAGACTATTCTCCTATTAGATAGAGGATACCCGGTCAATTATTCAAGCCTATTTCTTGGTATACTCCAAGCATGTCCAAGGGTCTGCCAAAGATTTTATTGCTTGATTCTAATGCCCTGATTCATCGGTCGTTTCACGCCCTGCCACCGCTGACGACACCGAAGGGCGAGCAGGTTAACGCCGTTTACGGCTTTGCCAATGCCCTACTGAAGGCGATCAAAGACGAGAAGCCCGACTATGTCGTCGCTTGTTTTGACGCCGGCCGGGAAACATTTCGTAACGAGATTTTTGACGGCTATAAGGCACATCGGAAAGAAACTGATACTGCCCTGATCGATCAATTCCCCCGAGTCCGGCAGATTGTTGATGTTTTAAACATCCCCGCTTTTGAGCAGAAAGGCGTTGAAGCTGATGATCTGATCGGGTCCTTGGCCGCTATTGCCACTAAAGATGGTTTGCAGACAGTCGTCGTTACTGGCGATAACGACTCCTTACAGTTGGTCAACGACTCGGTTTCAATTTATTCCCTGCGCCGTGGAGTCACCGATACGCTGGTTTACCATCGTGATGACGTTAAGGGGAAAATGGGTGTTTTCCCTGAACAAATTGTTGATTATAAGGCCTTGAGTGGCGACTCTTCTGATAATATACCTGGTGCGCCAGGGATCGGACCGAAAACAGCCGTCGAGCTACTGGAAAAGTATCACAATCTCGAGAATATTTACGAACATTTAGACGAGCTGAAAGACCGTCCTCGACAGATTTTAGCCGACAACAAAGAAACGGTGATGATGAGTCGCCGTTTGGCAGCAATCCGGTTAGATTTAGATGTGGAATTAGACCTAAAAGTTGCCGATGTTGCCAATTTTAATTTTTCCAAAGTGGTCGGGCTTTTTCAGGAACTGGGCTTTAAGTCGTTACTAGCCAAGATGCCACAAGTGGCCGCTGCCGGTCAGGCATCGTTGTTTGAAACAAAGAAAGTTGAAACATCAAGGATAGAGTCAACTTTGCCTTTTGAAGTCGTTAAGACGCTGGAACGCTGGAAAGAATTGGCCAAAGAACTCCAGAATAAGCCAATTCTATGTATCGACACCGAAACAGTTAATCTTGATGGTGAATTGATTGGAATTGCTTTTGCCTGGAACAAGGACAAGGCAGCTTATCTCCCTCTCAAACCACATACCGAAGGTTTTGAGCTAAAAGAAGTTAAAGACACCTTATCTGACTTACTGTGTAAGACCGACATCAAGAAAGTTGGTCACAATCTAAAGTACGACCTACATGCGCTTTCAAAAGCGGGGATCGAAGTGGGTAATATTTGGTTTGACACAATGATCGCCTCACAATTAGTCAACTCGACCGCTTACTCGCACCGTCTTGATGATTTGGCGATGACCGAGCTCAATTTCAAGAAAATTCCGACTCTACAACTTTTGGGTGGTAAGAAAGATGGCAAGATGACCGAAGCTTCGGTCGAAGATTTGGCCGCTTACGCTTGTGAAGATGTCCTCGTTACCTGGCGGTTGTTCGAGAAAATGGCACCATCACTAGAGGAGGCACATCTAAAACGGGTGTTCTACGAAATCGAAATGCCTTTATTGCCGATTCTGGTTGAGATGGAGGCGACCGGTATCAAAATCGACCGAAAGTATCTCAAGGTTTTGGGCGGAAAGCTGACCCTGCGCCTGAAAGAAATCGAAAAAGAAGCGGCCAAACAACTGGGCGAAGGTGTCAACATTGCCTCTCCCTCCCAACTTCAAGACGTTTTATTCAATAAATTAAAACTGCCAGTGATTGGCATTAAGAAAATAAAGTCGGGCTACTCGACCGATGCGGACAGTTTGATGAAACTGCGCGACAAGCACCCGGCCATCAAGCTAATTTTGGAGTACCGTGAGCTGGCTAAGCTCTTAAATACCTATATAGAGACTCTGCCGGACCAAATTGACAAAGTTGGTCGGGTTCATACCAGTTTTGGACAGATCGGGGCCGCGACCGGCCGAATGAGCTCCAACAATCCTAATTTGCAAAATATTCCGATTAGAACGGATTTAGGTAATGAAGTGCGACGGGCTTTTGTGGCCGATACCGGTAAGGTCTTTCTCGGCGCCGACTACTCCCAAGCGGAGTTGCGAGTGCTGGCCCATTTATGCGGCGACTCCGGTTTGATCGAAGCCTTTCGCTCCGGCCAGGATTTTCACACTCAAGTTGGCGAAAAGCTAATGGTAGATCGCCGGTCAGCCAAAGCGATTAACTTTGGCATTATTTATGGCCTTGGCTCCAACGCCCTGGCTAACGACCTAGGTATCCCCGTGACGGCCGCTAAAGACTTTATCGACAAATATTTCGCTACTTTCCCGGGGGTGCGGGACTTCATCGAAAGCTGCAAACGCCAGGCCCGTGAGACCGGCTACGCGGAGACGATGTTTGGCCGTCGTCGCTACTTACCCGACATTCACTCGCCTAATATGATGTTGCGCTCTGCTGCCGAACGGATCGCCGTGAATATGCCGAATCAGGGAAGCGTAGCTGACTTAATGAAATATTCCATGGTACAAGTAGCGCCGAAACTGCCGGAGGGAGCAAAAATGCTCCTCCAGATTCACGACGAGCTGTTGTTCGAAGTCGGAAAAGGGCTGGAAGAAAAAGTCGCCAAAATCGTCAAAGAAGTTATGGGTTCGGTCGCCGACCTAAAAGTCCCGATGGTGGTGGATGTTAAGGTCGGCCCGAATTGGGCGGATTTGCAACACTACCTCGCCTTCGCTTAAGCTTCGTCATACAAGTCAAAATACGGCTGATACCCCGTGATAGCTAATAACTAAGTGTTACCGAAAAGGGGTATGAGGAATATGTTGGGTTACCGTAGTTCAGTATTGTTCCACTTATTCCGTACAAAGGTCTAAACCGCCAGCAAGGCACTGACTGAACAGGATCCAGCAGCCATAGTGACCTTCTGGCACGGCGACAATCTCTGTATTGATTGCGTTGTAACTACGGTAACTTATTAATTAGCTATCCACTCTGATTTCGGTAACCTTATTTATTAGCTA
>JANLIQ010000024.1 GCA_024654065.1 Candidatus Berkelbacteria bacterium
ACCGTATCTATCTTACGACGGAGCTTAAACTGACTTAGATGCATTTGTTGCTAACTGTTTAAACTGAGCACCACGGTCTGCAGCATTTTGAAACATATCCTTGCTGGCACAAGCGGGTGAGAGCAATACTACGTCCCCACTTTTGGCTGAATTCTTAGCCTGCCTGACTGCTTCGGCAAGCGTCTTGGGTGTATCGACAGCAATTCTCTGAGCAAAATGTGAGAGTGACTCTTGGATTCTCGGAGCTTCATCCCCAATTAAAATCGCTTTTTTAACCGAAGAACTTGCTACCACCCGAGCCAGTTCATCAAACGATGCGCCCTTTGATGATCCGCCAGCAATCCAGACCATCGGGTCGGTGAACGTTCCGATAGCTGCAATGGCCGCTTCAGGTGCTGTTGCATATGAATCGTCAACGTATTTGACACCGTTTATTTCCGCGAATTGTTCTAGGCGATGGGGTAGGGGGCGGAAATTAACAATACCCTGGACAATATCGACTTCCCGGCAGTTAAGAATCTTTGAAACAGCAACTGCTACCGTCGTATTCAAAAAGACGTGCTGGCCGAGTAAGCCCAGTTTCGACAAGTTGACTAGCTCCTTGCCATTTGTCCAGACGATACCTTTTTGGTCGACAAAGAAATCGGCATCTTTTGACGACTGAGAAACTGATGTTTTTTGAGACTTAGATACTTGGGCGATGCTGATTGCGTAATCGTTATCGGCTACGTAAACAAGGTGATTACTAGCCGTTTGGAAGAGTGTTATGTGGGCTTTGGCTGCGACGTAATCATTCACAGAGGCATGGAAGTTAGGGCTGTCGGCAGACAGTGGTTGAAGATGATCGTTTTCTGTAATAGCTAAAACAACAGCAACGTTCGGGGAGTGCCGCAGATCTTCTAGCTGGAAACTCGATAATTCTAGCACCACAACCGTGTCTTTTGTCAGGTCGTTAAAAATGTCAAAAATTGGACGTCCTATGTTGCCCGCTACAACCACTTTTTTACCGGTCGCCTCTAAAATTGAACCGATCATGGTTGAGGTCGTACCCTTACCTTTACTGCCCGTTACTCCAATCACGACTGACTTAGTTAGCGCTAAGAATAGGTCCGTTGCCGAACTTACCGAAGGAGGGGGTTTTAAATTTACGAGAGCCTTTTCTACTGTATTCACCGGAAATCCTGGAGAACGAAAAAGTAGATCAAACCGATCTAGCCCATGTAAATACTTCTCGCCAATAGATAGATTAACCTTGGGGAAAGTTTCCTTAATTCTATTTGCTCGATCCTCGTTCCATTCGCAAACGGTGACCTCGGCGCCATGTCGGAGCAAATGAGGTATTAGGCTAGTATTTTCCAGCGCCGAGCCTAGTAAGGCAATCCTAGCTCCAGCAAAATCTTGCCATGAGGTGATCTGCATGAAGTCAGTATGCCAGATGTAGACTTAGCCGAGAAGTAGCCTAACGGCTAACTAGGAATACAAACAGCCCCGTCATCGCAGATACAGCAGATATAATCCAGAAGCGCATGGTGATGCGGGGTTCGGGCCAGCCTTTGGCTTCAAAGTGATGATGGATCGGAGCAGAGAGGAATATCTTTTTGCCGTGCCGAAGTTTCTTCGAAGCAATCTGGACGACAGCCGATAATCCCTCTACATACAGAACCAGACCGATAAT
>JANLIQ010000030.1 GCA_024654065.1 Candidatus Berkelbacteria bacterium
AGCGAGAAATCGCCGGCGTAGACCATCCGGTCTTTATCACTCACCAGTTTACCGGTTTGGATGCAGACAAGTTGTTCGTGGGCGACGGAATCTTCCGAATTCACATAATGCACATCGTTGGTAGCGATTAGCGGCAGGCCGGTCTTTTTAGCCAGCTCTTTGAGGTGCTGATTTAGCACCTGTTGTTCTGGCATCGACGGATGGTGTTGGAGCTCAAGGTAGTAGTTGTCTTTACCGAAAATCTCACGGTACTCACCAACAGTTTTGTCCAAACCTTCAAAATCTTTATTTTCGATGTGGCGAGAGGTTTCGCTGGCCAAGCAAGCGGTCGTGGCGATCAGGCCTTCGGAGTGGCGGGAGAGGAGGTCGCGGTCGAGTCGGGGTTTGTAGTAGTAACCCTCTAGGTGGGCGGCGGAAGTGAGCTTGATCAAGTGTTGGTAGCCCTGAAAGTTCTTCGCGAATAGCAGAAGATGATAGGGTTTAATGTCCTCGCCGGCGGTTTTGTCAGACATTTTGCGTCTGGCCACATAAGCCTCAACGCCAATAATCGGCTTGATCTCCTGTTTCTGACACTCCAGATAAAAATCAATTGCCCCGTACATCACTCCGTGATCGGTGATGGCTAGAGCTGGCATCCCAAGCTCTTTGGCCCGCCCCACTAACTCCGGAACTTTTCCCAACCCATCAAGCAACGAGTAATGCGAGTGAACATGAAGATGGACAAAATTAGGCTTACTCATCGGCTATATTGTTGTAACAACAAGAGGGGTTTTTGTCCAAAGAACCTTGTACGAAGCGTCTCAAAAGGATTTAATAATCCTATGCCAGAAGAGTTGAGACCAGGCGAAGATGAGGTGACAAAACAGACAAGTGAGAGTGAACTGCCGTCGCCTTTCGCTAGCACGCCAGAACAGATAGTAGAAAAAGGTGTCGAACCAGTACCAGAGGAATACCCGATACCGGCCACAGCCGATGCGGTCGAGCGAATGAAGTTTCTGGCTCGGGACTTGGCGCAACTAAAGTACGAACAGAATCAGCCCGACAGCGATGAAGCAATCAGAGAGGCAATCGTTGCAACCGAAACAGAATTAGCCACACTCAATAGCAATCCCGAGGTCCGTCAGAGCTACCAAGAATACTTCCGCCAGCAAGTTGAAACAGCCAAGCAGGTCAACCAGCTGGCCAAAATTGAGCGTCAGATTGGCACCGCCAACTCTCAAGCCCAAAAGATTAGTCGCCAGCATTCGACAGGCCTGGTCAGCTCTTGGGTCAAGCGACATCTCCAATCTCTTGAAGAACAAAAAAGTACGCTCCGCCATGAAAAGACAGAGACACTGTCCGATCCCGAAGTTGAATTGGCCTGGCGCAATCATCAGTTGCGTGAGTATCGCCAACAGTGGGAACAGAATCATTTCGTCGAAACGCCGTCTCGAGAAGCATATATTGACCAGCTCCAAGATCTTTGGGCTGATGAAAAAAAAGTTTTAGCAACTGGCCCGACCGGAACTGGCAAGACCGAGTTAGTTAAACGAGCCGCCCGCAAATATTCCGGGGAGCCAGAAGTTATCTCTGGCCACCAAGGATTAACGACCTACGAAGTCTACGGTAAGCCCAAACTTGGTCCAGGCTCGCTTACCGAGGACGAACAGGCTCGCTGGGGACAAAGAATTGCCGAAGCTGAAGATGAGGGCCAGCGACAGTTTCTACTCGCTCAATTTCAGCAACAGGGTGGCGTTGTCTCTGGCTTTAACCTCGGTAAACTCCCCCAGGCGGCCGAAGACGGTCGAGTCGTTATCTATGATGAGATCGACTTGATTCCCAGTAAGACACTCCTCCGTCATAAAGCTGACTTTAATCTCCGGCCTGGAGAGTCGTTTACCATTCAAGAAGATTCTAACCAAACCGTCAAAATAAAAGAGGGATTCGCTGTCACGGCTACCGCCAACCTAAAATCCGCCAAACACAAAGAACGCGACGAGATCGATCCCGCCATTTTGCGTTTATTGGAGCCACTGCCGATTGGATATTTTCCAAAATCGGAACTTTACGATCTATGTTTGGCGACACTGATTGATCGTCGCGGTGCCCTGGAGATGAGCCATCAAGATGCCAGCGAGACCCTAGCTCGGTTGGTTGAAGCAACTATCGATATTCAGGAAGCTTATCTGGGTGTGGCGACCAAATTTTATGAGAAAGGCGGTGGTAGTACTGGTAAAACCGCTTTTCTGGATAAAGCTATTTTAGATCCGGGGCGACTACTAGGGTTACTAGCGGGTTACCAGCGGGAAGCATTGCGTGGCACGACCTTCAAAGCATTCGTCGAGCAGGGCCTGGTGGACTTTGTTAACAATGAGGCATATTCCGAGAAAGAACGATTTACGCTTCTAGATATCCTCACCCAACATGGCTTTCTACTTGGGCGCCATCAAGCCGATTTCCTGCCGGCTCAAATGAACGCCGACGAATGGCAGAAGCACACTCGTGGTAAAACAGCCGTGCCCGAAGCCGAACCGACCTATCTTGACCCACGATCAGTCGCCAGTCTCGACCCGTTTGGTGTCCGCCAAGTCCAAGTGAGTGAATCGGCCGAACAGTTCTTGGCCCAGGTTACTCCGCAAGCCATTGGCCGTGAAGGCGCTCCGGAAGCAAGTTCCGAGCTGGAATCCCAGCTAGAACTTCCCAGGCAATACGAAGAGATGGTTAAAGCCCTTGAGCAGTCAGGCATGATTGAGCAGTTAGCGGGCGGCTTCGGCATTACTGGTATCGACGGACGAGAATATACCTTGCCCAGCTACGCTGAGATTGCCCAAGAACTTAGCCGGCCGGAACTTCAGGAAAAAATCGATCAGGGCTTTACTAAGCTCTTGATTGTACCCTTCGGTCGTTCCCTAGACGAGCTAATTGAGAGATATAAAGAAACAATTACAAAATATGGCGATCAACTTCAGGCGACAAATGGTGACCAGTTAGAGATTAAGCAAAACGGCCCGCTCTATCAAGCGGAGAGCTACGCTAACGCTGACATCGACGGGAAACTCGTCTATCAGCCGAAGCTATTTGATGCCAAAAAGCATGGTGGTCAAACAAAAAACCAAATCTTAACGAGCGGTAAGGGCTTTCGAGTCTTGATGATTGAAGATTTGCCCGATCTACCAGGGGACGGAGCCGGTCAAACCATAGGTGGTCGGAAGCAATTAGAAGCTAACCTTAGTCCTAAGGCGTACCTCAATAAGATTATGGCTGACCCAACCTATCAAGGCGAAGACGGTCTCACACTCGAAGATTGGCTGGTGTTAGCCGCTAGTGAAATAGAGAATCGTCAATTAGTTATCGATGACTGGCAAGGTCAAGGCAAAGCCGCTTACTTACCTGGTGCCTATTTCCCTGCTTCCGGCGATGTGCCGATTGCCTACTGGTACCGCGACAACGGCCAGGCCAACCTGAGTCACGACGATTCGGACCACCGCAGCTCGTACGACGGTGTCCGGGTCGGGGTGAGAGTAATTTAATATTTAGATTTTTGTATTCACTTGATTTTTTCAACCTTGTTTTTAACAGTGGCGAAAAGTCACCCGTTTTAAGGCGGGCTGCCATGACGATTAGTCGTAATCTGTTTGGAATTCGCTAGTCACAATGCTGTGGCCGGAGCGCCAACCGCGACCAATTGAAAACATTCTTCTCTCACGATATTAGGATCGCTTTGCCACAGTTGTGGCTGTAACCAACAGGCGATCTAATTAAAGTGCTTCCGGCGATGTGCCGATTGCCTACTGGAACCGCGACAACGGCCAGGCCAACCTGAATCACGACAATTCGGACAACCGCAACTCGAACAACGGTGTCCGGGTCGGGGTGAACGAGGAGTGTTAGTTGGACTGGGTGGCTTTTAACCAGCCGCCCAGCATTCGTCCGATTTCGAGTATTTTACTTTGAGTTTGGAATATCTTCGTCTCTTGACCAAGTTTCATCTCTAGCGCCAGACGCATTTTTAGTCTCAATAATTCAGTCAAAGCGCTGGCTTTTATTAGGTAGGTTGGCTTGATGGTTCTGGGGGCGTTTTTAGCCATCAGCAATTCTTTGAGCAAATCAAGGACAGTTGTTTCAATGCTCATTCCCAGCGAGTAGCGCCAGCGTTTGGGTAAATGATCGTTCAGCTCGACGACATCTTTGTAGATAGCGTATGTTTTACTGATGACTGGTAATTCTTCCATTGATATTAGTGTAGCGAATCTTTTCCACTCCTATCAGCACTTTAAGCGCAGTAAAAGTAGAACGATAGAGTTGGAACGGTTTGAATTTAATCTTGAAGCTGAATTGGAGCGGTTGAGTAACGATCTAGCCAAGTATCTTTACCGACATGGATCGTATCGCCAGTTTATCGTCTCTGACAACAAACGCCGCCAAGTATCTGTGGCGTCGGTTCGAGATCGTGTTGTCCACCGTCTTTTGTACGATTACCTGGTGCCGATCTTTGACAAGAGTTTTGTTTTTGATGTTTGGTCGTGCCGAAAGGGCAAGGGTTTGACCGCCGGATTGGATCGGGCGGCGATGTTTACCAAACGCTTCCAACGCGGCTGGTTCTGGCGAGGTGATATTACCAAGTTTTTTGATAGTGTTGATCGCCCAATTTTACTTGGGTTACTTGGGCGCAAGATTACTGATCAGTTGGCAGTTTGGCTGCTCGAGCAAGTCATCGGCTCGTTTGAGCCGATTCGAGAGAGAGAGAGAGAGAGAGAGAGAGAGAGAGAGAGAGAGAGACGGGACTGCCGATCGGCAATTTAACCAGTCAGATTTTTGCCAATATCTATCTGAACGAACTCGATCAGTTTGTTACTAGACAAATCAGGCCGTTAGCTTACCTTCGCTACGGCGATGACTTTTTGCTTTATGCCCGAAATTCGGCGGAACTGTTAGAATGGAGGAAGAAAACAGTGATGTACTTAACTAATAATTTGCACTTGACGATAAACCCCAAAAACAATTTCGCCTTGCCAGTCAGGTGCGGGATCAAGTTTTTGGGATCTTGGCTTTACCCTAATGGCCGTCGGTTGCAAGGGCGTAATCGCCGTCGAGTAATAGATCGGCTAAATCTCTCTAATCAATCAAGTTATCGTGGCTTGATTGAAAAGAACGAAAATGCCAAATACTTACGGCTTTTTGATTGGCAAACATTGATTAAGTTGGCTGAGAATGGCTGGGATTGAAGACGAGAATCAGCCCTCGTTGGAAGAAGTCGGATCGGAGTCCGTCGAAGAGCAGATTTCCTCTGACGAAGTAGCGGTTAGTGCTACTAACCGAACTAAAGAGTTTCTTGATCGTTACGGCCAATCGATTCGCCGATATGGTGCTGAAACAAGCTTGTCGATCGAAATAATCGATCCTGATCGAGCCGGTAAAGATCAGCCAGAAAGTTGGGCGATTGATTTAGATAATGGCGTAATTTTTGCTGATTCGCGCTTCTTTCTCGAACAGGGTTACGAATTAGCCGATAGCCAATTTGCGATTTTTCACGAAGTTGAGCATTTTAGAGAATTAAGGGATTTATTGAACGAGCCAGACGGGTATCAGACTTGGCAGAGACATCGTCGTAAGACCAGTGCCAAGCGACGACTGCACCTGCTCGACAACTGTTTGGATGATATTCGAATGAACCGAACTGTCGTCAGCCGGGCGTCGTCGTTAGAAGCAGCTAAGTCCCATCTCTATCAAGATAAGCTATTTCCGGAGTCGGACTTCCGGCAATTGCCTAAACATCTACAGTTTGTTTACACCATTTTGCGAGAGCGTATGCTACCGAGCGAGCCCTGTCAGATTGATGAGGTTGTTCGGCAAGAGATCAATTCGCTCCATCAGCGGAAAGACAAAACCGGGCAGTCGGTGATTGAAGTTATGACCGATCCGCGACTGTCTTCTAGCCAGCGACTGAAGTTGCAGGAGCAATTTTTTGAGCCGATTTACGAGCGACTCTTTCAGGAGGATGTCTCTAGAGGAGAAGATCAGCCAGAGCCTAGCGACTCGGGTGCGAGGGGTCAGAAAGGTTCTGCTGGCGAAGGCGAGACGCAACCAGACGGTCAATCATCACCACAAGGTGAATCAACCCCAGATTCTGTCTCCCAGCCTGGGGACCAACCAGGGGGCGAACAGCAAGAGTCAGGAAGTGGTGATAACGCCGGTCAAGGATTGCCCCCAAGCTCTTCGTCTGCGTCAGGTCGAAAATCATCGCCAGGCAACCCCGAAGATATCTTCAAAGAATACTACGATGATTACTTTGCCAATTCGCCCGATGCCGCCATTAACCAGTCGGCAGTTGATGATATTTTGGAGCAATACGCCAAAGATCACGGTTTGGATTTAGCGCCGGAGGCAAGAGGTGAGGTGGCTTACGCCAGTGCCGAAGGTGTGAGTGTCCAGGACTTGCGATCTTACCGTCGCTTATGGGAGCAGGTTTCCGAATTACGAGATCCGGAAACTAACGAGTTAGTGATCGACCAATTGCGAGCGATTTTCCGCCGTATCATTGCCGAGCGAACCAATCCTCGCAATGTTCCTTACGCCCCCCAGAGCGAGGGCGAGGTGCTAATTAACCCAGTTCAGGCGTACACCGATGTGTTGGCTGGAAAGGAGGAGTCAGAAGCGTGGTTGACCCACCAAATTAAGGAGAGGCCAGCCGAACGGTTCGGACAATTTGATGTCACGCTCATCTGTGATCGCTCGGGCTCAATGACCAATGGTCAGAAAGGGCCAGACCAGCTTCGTTCGGCAGTATTGCTAATGGAAGCGCTGAAAGAGTTTAGCGACGAATTAGACTATGCTCGAATTGATTTAGAGACCGATTTGCGAGTTCGAACGGAAGTGAGAAGTTTTGGTGCTGGCGATCAAGGCCACGATGTCTTGAAATCGCTTGATTCAGATCTATCCGAGCAACAACGAGTGGCCGTCGCCAAGGCTCTCCGGGAACTGCCCGGATCAACGCCGGACTTTCTGCCACTGGAGGATGTTGGCAACTCAATGAGCGATGATGATTGGGCGCAAATTTCCTCCGGGGAACGGCGTAAAATTATTATTTCCCTTTCCGATGGCGAATCGGATGATACTGGCCGAACCCAGCGGGCATTGGGACAGTTACGCGAAAAGGGGGTCGCTGTTGTTGGTCTTGGTATGGGAGCGGAATCTGGAGCGATCGAGACTACTTATGCGCCCGACGCTCATGTCGTCGCTAACACCAAAGAGCTAGCCGCAACACTAGCTCAGGTGCTTGAGGGATTTTTGGCCGAGCTTTAGCTGGGTCTCCAAGGAGCAATTTTCGTCAGATTGGAATCCTCGGAGTGCTGCGCAAACAGTTTTCAATTAATTATTAATGTTCCAATTTTGAAAATTGCTACTCGCTAACTATAAATTTACTTTCGGCAAGAATCGCATTCGTCACCGGTTGAACATGGGGTGAAAATAGGTTAAGATATTTAGACAAAATGGCGCATACCAAAGCGAAAGGTTCTAGTAAGAATAACCGAGACTCACAGTCAAAACGACTGGGGGTAAAGCTTTATGGTGGGCAAGTTGTTAAAAAAGGCATGATAATTCTTCGTCAGCGAGGAAGTAAGTACTTTATTGGTGACGGCGTCATGGTTGGTAGCGACGACACGATTTTTGCTATTAAAGACGGTGAAGTTCAGTTCTCAGAGAAAAAAGTTGTTAACTTTGCCGGCAACAGATCTCTCAAAACTTTTGTCTCAGTTAAATAATCACAATGAATAGCGCAGTAATTGATAAATTTCAGGCGACTCAGATGAAGGAGAAAGTTGCTGATGTCCGCCCGGGTGAAACAGTTAAAGTTCACTACAAAATCCGTGAAGGTGGTAAAGAAAGAATTCAGATTTTTGAAGGGTTAGTTATAGGAACCAAAGCTACGAAATCGTTCCAAGGATCATTTACCGTCCGAAAGGTTGTTGACGGTATCGGAGTTGAGAGAACTTTTCCTCTACATTCACCTTGGGTAACTAAGGTTGAACGTGTGAAGTCTGGTAAAGTTCGTCGAGCCAAACTTAATTTTGTCCGTGGCTACGCTCTTTCTCGCCGCTTTAAACTTAAAGACAAGGGTGTAGAAGGTACGATTTGGGAAGAAATAAAAGCTGAAAAAGAAGCCGTAGCAGAAGAGCAGGAACGACACGAAGAGGGTATTGGAGATCAAGCTGAGGCCGAAGTTGCTGAAAACTCTGAAAAAAGCGAGAATGAACCAGATGAAGCTTCAGAACAAGTTACAGGTGACGAGAGTCCCAAGCAGGGTACTGAGCCTGCTGGAGAAGAAAAAGCTCCGGATTCTGAAACAGAATCTTCGAACTAAATTCGGTTTAGTTGATTTCTTAGCTCAAGACGTTTCGCATATAGTTATTGTTAAAGTTTGTTTAAAAAACAAGAATTTTAACTCAATTATTGATGCAATAGATGCGTCAACACGAGAAAAATTAATTTTGTTACTGCATAAATTAATGACTGATTACAAAACAAACAAAGCTCGTGTGGATCTCGCTCTATTAGATAGCGCCCTGGAACCTCTCAAATATAAGTATTACAAAGGTATCATTGAATTTAATGGCTGAAGAAATTCGAGTTCGCATTGCGCCCTCACCAACCGGCCGATTTCATATCGGAACTGCTCGAACAGCACTTTTTAATTACCTATTTGCTAAGAAATTTAATGGAAAATTCATTGTAAGGGTAGAGGATACTGACAAGGAACGTCACGACGAAGACTCATTAAAAGACATCCTCGAAGGACTATTGTGGCTTGGTATGAGTTGGGACGAAGGACCAGAAGTCGGCGGTCCTTACGGACCATATTTTCAGCAAGAGAGACTCGGGCTATACGAACCATTTGTGGCTCAACTAATAGACAAAAAGTTAGCTTACCGTTGTTACTGCACTCAAGAAGAATTGTCCGCAGAACGCGAAGCTCAACAGGGTAAAAATGCGGCGCCAAAGTACTCCGGGCACTGCCGAAATCTTACCGCAACAGAGATCGACCAGTACGAACAAGCAGGTCGTCCTAGCGCCGTGCGATTCATTGTAGAACCGCAAGTTGTCAGCTTTGACGATCTAATAAAAGGCAAGGTTGAGTTTGATGCCTCACTGTTTGGTGATTTCGTCATCCAACGCTCGGACGGTACGCCGCTGTTCGTGCTGTCAAACGTTATTGACGATAATCTAATGAAAATTAGCCATGTCCTGCGGGGCGAGGACCATTTAGTCAACACCGCCAAACAAATACTTCTGGCTGAAGCACTCGGTTTTTTGAGCCCACAGTTCGGCCATTTCCCGATGATATTAAACAAAGATCGCTCAAAAATGAGTAAGCGCAAAAATCCAGTTTCAATCTCGGACGATTACAAAGCTAAAGGATTTTTACCTGATGCTTTAGTTAACTTTATCGCCCTACTAGGCTGGAATTCGGGGACCGAACGGGAAATATTTTCGATGCAAGAGCTGATCGATGAATTCGAAATCAACCGAGTTGGTACAAGTCCATCAATTTTCGACACTGAAAAACTGCTCTGGATGAACGGCTACTACATTCGCCAAAAATCCATTGGCGAAGTGGCAGAAGCCGGACGCGTATTCATCACCAACGATGAATTGCAAAAAGCAGTGACGGCTAAACCTGACTTTTTCCTGAACGCGATTGCTTTGGTTCATGACCGGCTCAAGCTATTGAGTGAAATCGAAGATCAGATCGAATACTTTTTCATTAGCCCGAAATATGAACCATCGCTATTAATAGCTAAGAAATCAAACGAAGCCAATACACTAGCCGCCCTGAAATCGGCCGTTAAGGTCGTGAGTGAACTAAAAACAATGGGGCTTGATGAAGTCGAGCCGGCTCTGCGTGGGGCGGCGGAGGACTTGAAGATTAAAGACGGCGAACTGCTTTGGGCCGTCCGCGTCGCCCTCTCCGGCCGCGACGCCTCCCCTGGTGCTTTTGAGCTACTGGGGGTAATAGGTAAAGAAGAGTCGGTAAATAGGATTAAATCGGCGATCAAAAAGCTTTCAACCCCATAGTGACTAGCAAACCCGTTTCTAAGAGAATTTCAAAGTATTCCGGTGATCGTCTAGTGGTAGGAAACTATTAGGATATACTTAAAGTATGAAGGGGAGAGTCCCTTGGAATAAGGGCCGCACTAAAGAAAATCATCCTAGCCTGCTGAAGACCTCAGAAACACTCAAGCAGAAGAAGGTCAGTAACTTTTTGGGTTGGATGACTATCGCAAGGCAAACTGGGCTGATCCCCGCTACATACCCAGCACTATCTCATACGAAGAAAACGGCTTTCTTGATTGGGCTGACACTGGGAGATGGTCATATTTGTCGTCACGAAAGAACCGAATCTCTTCGCATAACGCTTGGTTGTGATAAACCGGAATTATGGCAAATATCAGCAGAGGTTGTGAAAGATATCTTCCATAAAATGCCACATGTTCGTAAAATTAAAAGCTGTGAAGCAATTGCGATACAGATTTATCAGAAAAACATTAGTAGGAGATTGGGTGTTCCGGTCGGTGCCCGGAAGGAGCTGACCATTGATATTCCTCCTTGGATTTGGAATAATAAGCCCTGTCTAATCGCCTGTCTAAAGGGGTTATATGAAGCCGAGGCTTCCCTTAGTGTTCATTTGCCAACATACACATACAACTTCAGCTTCTCTAATCACAATGTAAGTCTATTGGATTTCGTTGAGAGGTCGCTCGTAGAGCTCGGTTTTCATCCAGAAAGACGTTGGAATGCGGTTAGGATACGCAGGAAGCTAGAGGTAAGGTTACTAGAAAGGGTGCTGACGTTTCGTAACTACGACTGGCTAAGGTAATTATTCCGGGATCGGCTAATGGTAGGCCTGCAGAATCTGGATCTGCCAATCTTGGTTCGAATCCAAGTCCCGGAACAAAAGTATGACTTGGTCTTGACTACCATTCCACCCAAGGCTAGTGTTTGAGTCATGAAGAAGGTCTTTTATGGCGTGGCGGCTGTTTTGGTAGTAATGTTAATTATTCTCGGCGTCATGGCTGACCGCAAGAAGTCAACAACAACCGAGACAAATAATACTGGCGACTCTTTCAACGCCGAACAGCTTGAAGACGCTGCCGAAAAAACCCCTGCGACAAACGATTAATCAGGAAATCTGCTCAATATGCAGAGCGTCAGCTTGTTTTTGTAATTTCTTGTCGTAGCTAAATAATTTTGCGATATCGGCGTCCAACATTAGCTGTAGTATTAATGCATCATTCACGCCCGTGTTTAACTTTTGGCTTAGGGCAGCATAGCGTAAAGCGAAATCAATGCTCGGTGAAGGCTCGACTAGGATTAGGCTTGGTAGTTTAGCGATTCTTTCCACGGCCCTAACGATATCAGCATCGGGAGAGAGCTTTGATAAGACAAATAATACTTCCTCCATAATATGGTGTGAGGTGACAAGTTGCTCGTCATCATCAACCAGTCTTTGGAGGAGTCCAATGGTTTGGGCGTGGTTATCAGATGTTTCATCCAAGTAATAGACCAGCACATTAGCGTCTAGCAAAACCATTTTTCGAGCTACTCGTATTTACTCTCTGCAAGCTCGTTAAGATACTCCGGAGTTAATGGCCGACCGGCTTTTTCTTGCAGACGAAAGCCGCCACCAACGACCTTGCGACTTCTGGCAGTAATAGAGATCGGTTCAAGACGAGCAACCGGTCTGCCGGCCTTACCAATTACAATCCTCTCTCCATTAGCTGCTCTCTCAAGTAGCTTAGAAAAGTTCGTTTTCGCTTCGTGGACATTGATTACATTCATATTCTTAGTCTAGTCGACTAAGTAGACCCTGTCAATAACGGCTAAACCTAATGGTGGTGGCACCGTCACTAGTTTGAAAGCTATATGAAAGAGAATCATTTGGAATGTTACGGTGTCGTATAGAACTTCAGCTATTTGATTCTTCGGCTGTCTCAACAGCCGTTTTAGGTTATTCTGGTATTGATGGTATCGTCAAACATAACTCATTCCCGATCGGTATCTGAAAGTTTTTGGTCACAAAACAAAGAACGGGTTTTGTTGACTCTTAGAGCAGATAAGCATCATGGACTAAGTAAACAAGAAGCTAGTTATCGACTAAGGTCCCACGGATACAACGAACTCAAAAAAAACGACCATCCATCTCCAGTTGGCTTGTTGATCCGTCAGTTTAACAGCCCTTTTGTTTATATTCTTCTTGCTGCCTCGGCAATCTCGTTTTACGAACGACAGTGGACTGAGTTAGGGGTGATCTTGGTCGTTATTGTTGCAAACGGCATTATTGGTTTTCTTGAAGAATATCGAGCTGAGCAGACCATAGGTAAATTGAGAAATATCCTTGCGCCACAAGCCAGGGTAATACGCGAAACAGTTGAGCAGAAAATTTCTGCTAGATATCTAGTGCCAGGAGATATTATTATCGTTGAGGCAGGAGATCGAGTTCCGGCTGATGCCCGTATAATTGAATCCCAGTCACTTAGAGTTAATCAAGCACCGCTTACAGGGGAGTCTCTCCCTGCTCACAAACGTGACACGATAGTTTCCAGTGCTTCAGCCCTACTAGACAGGGATAATATGCTTTATCTAGCAACCCTTGTAGTCACTGGACGAGGCGTAGCGGTAGTTAGCGCAACCGGTATGAATACAGAGCTTGGCAGTATTGCTCGCGAGGTTTTAGGCGTTAAGGAAGCACCGAGTGACCTACAACGTAAATTATCAAGATTAGGTGCCGCACTTCTATGGGTTGCCGTTGGGTTGTCGCTAATTTCTTTTGTAATCGGTGGCGCTAGCGGTGTGCCGATACTAGAGATGTTTCGAACAACCCTGGCGCTCTTAGTCTCGGTAGTACCAGAAGGGCTACCAATCGCCTTAACGGTGACACTATCTATCGGTCTAACTAGATTATTCCATCGTCATAGCTTAATTCGCCAGCTCTCAGCTACAGAAACACTTGGTAGTATTACGACACTCTGTGTTGATAAAACGGGCACTCTCACTGAGGGAGCAATGATGGTCGAAAAAATTGTCTTACCTGTTGGTCAGTTTTCGGTTTCTGGCCGAGGATTTGATTTGTCCGGATCTTTTAGTCAGAACGATGACAAGATTACGGCAACTAAAGTTCCCGAGCTAGATCTGATCTTGAAACTTTCTAGTCTAGCGACGATGTCATCAATTTCAAAAGATGACTTACTAAAAAATCGAGCCAAGCAGTTAACCGATCCGACCGAAACAGCACTAGCAGTAGTGGCGGCTAAAGCCGGATATTACGCTTTTGAAGAAGAAAGAGATTTCCCAGAGCTCTTGGAGATACCGTTTGATCAAGAGCTGCGCTACTCTGCCTCCATTCACAAGTTCGGCTCACATAATCGAGTTATCGTTAAGGGCTCGCCAGAGCGACTAATTGGATTGAGTGACTACATCGTTGGAACAAAAAAACGGCGAATGGTTAAGTCCGACCGAGACAACCTTCTCCGACAAGCAGATACGTTAGCGGAAGGAGGGTATCGTGTCGTGGCGCTTGCGTACGTAGATTATCCAGCCGTAAGCAGTATTAATTCAGAATTAGTTCGTCATTTAACTTGGGTCGGGCTGATAGCGATGGTAGACCCAATCCGTCCCGAAGCCAAAAAAGCAGTCAGTGACGCTCTCGAAGCTGGAGTCCGAACGATTATGATAACAGGCGATCATCTTCTAACAGCCTCCCATATTGCCCGTAAGCTTGGAATTGACACCCAAGGCGAGATAATCCATGCCCAGGATCTGGAGCATCATGATCTGTCAAAAGTTTCTGTGATTGCTCGTGCTACCCCTAAAGACAAACTTTTAATTATCGAGCGACTTCAGCGCCACGGGGAACTGGTGGCGATGACGGGAGACGGAGTTAACGACGCACCGGCTCTGAAAAAGGCTGATATAGGGGTAGCTATGGGTCGGGGCGGTAGTGATATCGCAGTTGAAGCGGCACATATGGTGCTGTTAGATGACAATATTACCGGTATTGTTTCGGCAATCGCAGAGGGGCGACTGATCTGGGAAAATATCAAAAAAATAGTTTATTATCTTGTCTCCACGAGCCTTGGCGAGATCCTGACAATCACGGGTGCAATAATACTTGGTTGGCCCTTACCGCTACTGGCAGTTCAAATTCTCTGGATGAATTTAGTGACGGACGGTGTCACTTCGATGGCGTTAGCTGCAGAACCAGCCGAAGGGGATCTAATGAAACGTCCACCAAGAGATCCGAAAGAAGCCATTTTGACTAATACAACCTTTGGCCGTATGTGTCTGGTATCTATCGTAATGGCAGTAGGGGCGCTGTTTATTTATGGACGCTACGGGGCAGATCCCGAATACGCTCGTTCGGCGACTCTAACAACATTGGTCTTCTTCCAGCTGTTCAATCTCTTTAATAGTCGTTCAGCATCTACCTCGATTTTTGCCATGAAGATAACAAATAACAGATGGCTACTTTTGATGTTTGGTATTGCTTCGATTTTACAGCTGGGGGCACTCTACTTGCCGGGCGTCGCCAGCGTCCTGGGTTTGACAGCCTTGAGCCTGCCAACAGTGGCTCTCTGTCTAGCGGTGGCCCTGTCGATTGTATTAGTTGACGAACTGCGTAAACTAGGGCGTGCAATGGTCTTGTCTTGGGCGAAGACCCAAAATTTATTTAATTAAATGCAACAAAAAAGAATTCTATTAGTTGAGGACAACGAAGAGCTAAGACACCTATATAAGGAGGCATTCCATCATAATAATTTCGAGATTTTTGAAGCAAGT
>JANLIQ010000031.1 GCA_024654065.1 Candidatus Berkelbacteria bacterium
GACACCACTAACCCCGGACTTTATAAAAGTTCCGCCACCACCTACTTGATTGGTTCGGCTGACTCGGCCTACAGTAACACCGCCACATTGGCAGCTGGAACTGATGGGTTTGGTATCTCCGGTGCCAGTTCTGGTGGAAGTGGAGCAGCTCTAACAGTTGACGGTCGTTTTGATGCTTCGGGAGGTGCCAACGATATGGGTGGTTTGGAAGTTGGAGCCGGAGCGGCCATCTCCATTGCCGCTTCAACTGGGGCTCTAGCCAGTCGGGTTCTGACTATTACCCATAAAGCCGCTGTTTCTGGTTTGGCCGTCGCCGGAGCCTACACCGACACCATTACCTACGTCTGCACGGCGACCTATTAATCCAATGCGATACTCTTTTCGTTTGCTACTTATCAGTATTCTGGCAGTCTTTTTAGTTGGACCCCCGTCAAACATCAAGGCCCAGAATGCCGCCGGCATCACCGTTACCCCAGTGACTGATGTTTTTGATATCATTCCCGGTAAAACCGTCACTCGAACAGTCCGGGTGATAAACCCTGTCGTTAAGGAAATTACCCTCTACCCCAGGGCTTTAGACTTCCATACCGATAACGAAAAGGGTCAACCAAGCTTTTTCACTCCTAAGGATAAGACTTCGCGCTGGACAATGTCGCAGTGGATGACTTTTTCTAAACCGTTCCTGCGTATTGCTCCAAACGAAGAAGAAAAATTTGATGTAATTATTAACGCCCCCGAGAATGCCGATCCAGGCGGTCACTACGCCGCTATCTTATTTTCAACGGAGGAGCCAAAACTTGACGAGGATGTCAGTCAAATCGGCGTTGTCGGCTTGGTTGGGACCCTGTTACTAGCCAAGGTTCCTGGTGAAATCATTGAAAGACTGACACTGGAAGAATTTGTCGCTCCCAGAATCTTGATCTCGCCACCAGCCAATTTCTCGATTTTGTTTTCCAATTCCGGCAATGTTCATCTTCGCCCAGCTGGGGAACTGAAAATTCGTAACTGGTTTGGTGACACTTCGGCCGCTATTAAAATTAACGAAGGTGAGGGCAATGTCTTGCCAGAGAGTAAACGACGCTTTGAGACTAGCTGGCAGTTCGACTGGAAGGCGTTTGGTAGATATACGGCAACAACGGCCCTCTACTACGGAACCGAGGAGAAACAGTTAATCGCCACCCGCAGTTTTATCATCATTCCAATCTGGTTCATTATCGTTTTCGCGCTGTTGGTTCTGCGAATAACTTTTGCAATATTCAAGAGACGCCAAAAGAAGAAGGTTGTTGCCCCACCGCCCCCGCCACCAACCGCTCCAGTATCAGCACCACCAAAAATTGTGATGCGTTAGCGATGTCGCTTACAGTTCGTTCATTCTCTGCAAAAATGAAGCCCCTCCTCGCGCTGGCCTCTTTTTTTGTTCTCGCTCCGACGATTGTATTTGCCCAAGATACAATTGTTAAAGCCACTGTTGTTTCATCGGTTGACTCGACCAGATCGACCTTCGTCAGCGACTTAGCTTCATTACCAGCCGACGGAACATCGCTGGTTATTCTCACGGCGACCATAGTCGACGACCATGATATTCCCCTACCTAACAAAGAGGTTGTCGTCACATCTAATCGTGGTGATGTTGATACCATCAACTGCTATTCCGGCAGTACTCTGACCAACAGCCGAACTGCCACGACCGACAGTGAAGGCAAGGCACGCTGCGCCGCTAGTTCTTCCGCGGCTGGGAACGCGACTTTTACCGCTGTCGCGGAGGGAATAACGCTTGATAACAAGCCGACTGTCACTTTCACCCCCCTACCCATCCTGACCAACCTAACAATAAAGGTTAAACTACCGGGTGGCGGGACACTGACCATTCTTGAACCGCCGGCTCCTTCAACCGAAAAAACACCAACTCCAGCCAGTCCATCAACCAACAAACTAGTTAACACCGGGGTTGAATTCAATGTCCCTTTCTGGGTTTTGCTAATGATTATTTTGTTTTTTATCACCGAGCCAATTTTAATCGTCTTGGTTCTGCGCTTGACTCGAAGAATGCGTCTTGGTTTCGAGGCAGAGAAGCGTTTTGTTGCCAAAGAGCAGGAACTACTCGCTAAAATCTACCAGCTTGAGAGCCAGGTTGTGCAAACCGCGGCCACGATTGAGGCGGAGGTTCGACAGATCGAATCCCCTGTCGAATTAGCTCAAGGCGAACCGAACGCTACGGCTGGCCTTGAAATCAACCAGCCCCTAACTCCCACCCCTCTTGTCCCACCGCAAGGCCCGGATACCAGGCAGAACCCGCCACCCACCGGACCTTAATGGGATTACCTGGTTGACAACAGCTAGACAAGATTTGGCCATTTCGCACTTGAACATTGATTCTGAATTGCTAAAATTTAATTATGAAAAAGTTGTCCCCCCGTTCAATTCCCGTTTTGATTGAAAAAGACGAAGATGGTCTCTACGTAGTCGAATGTCCAGTTTTTAGTGGTTGTTATTCCCAAGGAAAAACCGTTAAAGAAGCATTACACAATATCAGTGAAGTCATTGAGCTCTGTCTTGAGGAAAAAGAAAACAGAGACTTAATTAGCGGTTATCAGCCAAAAGAGCTCACTCTCCATACTATATCCGTTTAATCTATGGCAAGACTGCCAGCTATCTCGGCAGATATACTTCTAACTAAATTGCTGAAAATCGGCTATGTCGTTGTCCGACAAAAAGGTAGTCATATTCGTTTGCATCACAAAACAAGAAAGCCCCTCACAGTTCCTAATCACAAAGTTATCGGCCGGGGATTATTAAGAAAAATTCTACGTGATTGCGAGATATCAGTTGAGAAATTTATTACCCTCTAATTAGTTTCACTCGATTCTACCCCAAAGCCCGGATACCGGGCAGAACCCGCCCACCCAATAATTCGAGTAAAGCCGAACCACCAGTTGAGACAAATGAGTATTTGTGAACCAACCCTAGGCTATTGACGAATCCTACCGTATCTCCGCCTCCGACGATACTTGTTGCAGGTGAGTTGGCAATTGCTTTAGCGATCGCTTTTGAGGATTTATCGAAAGGTGGTTGTTCGATTTTGCCTGGAACACCACTCCAGAGAATAGTTTTGGCAGATTTAATGTAATGAATCATCTGATGAGTCGCTTCCTCACCAATATCAAGAATCTTGTCACTTTCCCATACGTAATCTACGGGTAGAATAATTTTACCCTTAGAGTTTTTTAGTATTTCGCCGGCTCGATCAATATAGTCCTCTTCAACCTTTGAATTTTTCATATCAACACCTTGGCTTGCTAAGAAAGTGTTGGCGACACCACCACCGACAATTATGCGATCTACTTTCGGTAGGAGGTTGCGAATAACTGGTAATTTGTCAGAAATCTTTGCTCCACCAACAATAGCAATGAATGGATGGGCTGGATGGCGGGTTAAACTAGTTGAAACATTTATCTCCTGTTCAAGTTGTAAACCAGCATAAGACGGTAAGAATTCTGTTATAGCTACAACTGACGCCGCTTCTCGGTGCGATGTTCCAAACGCTTCGTTAACATATATCTCCGCTAGATTGGAAAGTTTACGGGCAAAAGTCCGTGAGTTGTCTTCTTCTCCACGAAAGAAACGAATATTTTCTAGTCCGATAATATCTCCGTCATCCATCTTTTCAATAGCTTCGGTTGTTCGGAGAGAAAATGGATCGGTAGCAAATAAAATCTTCTTATTAGCCAGAGCTGATAAATGGGTGAAAACGGGTTTCATACTTAAGCTTGGGTCAGCTTTTGCTAATGGACGACCTAAATGGCCACATAGTATTATTTTTGCTCGATGATTCATTAGGAAAAACAGGGTTGGTAGTAATTTTTGTAAGCGATAGTCGTCCCTTACTTCAATTGGGTTAGAATCGGTTAAAGGAACATCAGTATCAATCCTAACTAAAACTTTTTTATCTGCTAATGTCGCATCTTCCAGAAACTTCATGCTCTCAGCATAGCGGATTCAGACTCAAGATTTAAGAATAGAATTAAATCTATTGAGGACTGATAAATAATGTCAGCATTATCTTTTGCTATGCTATTAGAGTGATTAAGTCATTTTTTATTTTCCTTTTAACGGGTTTATTGTTTTTAGCCAGTTTTGGTTATGTTGTTTACCGACTCCAAGATCCTGAGTTTGTTGGGTCGCAATCTCGTTCGGTTAATCTTTACGGAAGATTAGTAAGCAATGTTGGAGGATTATTACCGGCCGATGAACTAAAACAAATGGGCTTCAATAATGCTGATATTGCAGATGTCTTAAAAACAGGTGTCGAAGGCGAGCAATTTTACGAATTCGAAGAAGCCGCTCTCAAGGCTTACTTACCTTGGTTAACCGGCAAGACAGATTCACTATCTTTCTCATACTCCTTAGTAGAAACAAAAATAAAACTAACAGATGCCACTAGCGCTAAAATACTGGCCAAATACAATAATTTGCCGATTTGCACTTCCGCCGAATTACGTGATTGGAGTTTTGAGTCTGGTTTACCGTCGTGCCAACTAGCTTCTGGAACGTTAAAAGCCAAAAGTATCACCAATCTCGCTATGCAAGCAGCAACAAAATTAACAGAAGGAGTTCCGGATTCGCTATCTACTGCCCAGCCACCCTCGCAGTTACTAGCCGTTAGAACAAATATTGCCCTAGCTTTTAAAATAATTTATGCCATTTGGGGAGCGACTCTACTCTTAGCTCTAATATTTCTTCTGCTATTCCGCTCTTCAGGATTCATTTCTTTGGCTGTTTGTTTCTTTTTAGTTGGATTACTGCAAATTGCTTTCAGTATGGTTGGCTGGGATTGGATCACAAAGACCATTGGTGATTTTGTCGGTGGCTCAGGAGAAGCAAAATCGATTGCTCCAGCAATCATTGACCTGGTATCAGTAATTCTTGGGGCTATGAAAACGGTTATGGGTAATATAAGTATCGGGTTCTTGATTTCTGGTGGAGTTCTCTTGGTAATGGGAATTGTAGGCAAAATTCACCGTTCAGCTCTAATACCCAAAGACGCAAAATAAAGTAGTGACTAGCTTATTAACTGTCGATAAAACTTCTTATCTAGAGACGAAATTAGTTTGGCACGTAAGCGATTGCTCTGAAAATTGCCGATCCAAACAAAATGATTTGTTTGTCCTTTCAGCATCCCCGATGAGCGAGGAGGCTTAATAGTTCGTTGCCTATCACCAGCTAAAAAGCGCTCCATATTGGACACAACTTGAACAGCGAGAGTTTGATCAACTCGGAGAATGTCTTGCTGAAGGCGCCTATTACAGTCAACGACGATAGATTCTGGATGGCCTTCAGGATTAAGGGTGTCTCGAAGAATAAAGTTGTCTTTTTCGTCCAAAAGCGCACCTCTAATAAGACGATTTTTCACTGGAGCTGTTGGTGTGTTTATCGTTATTCCAGGCAATAACGCTACAGATTTACGAGAAAACACACCGTTCTCAGTTAAAAAGTCTTTTAGTTTTGAGATTTGTGGGTACTGAGCTTGAACAATTATGGCTCTCTGAATTGCTGCTGGGTAAGCGCTGATATCCGCTGCTAAGGCTAGTGCCATCTGCCACGACATGGCGTTTTCTCCAGCAAAAGTCACTCTTGCTCGAAGTTGGCGACCAGTATTTATCTTAGCTTTTATTTCGTTAATAAGACGAGATGCCTGCTGGGAAATCTTGCTTATTTCTGAGGAAATATAACTTGGTGTTAAATCGAGAAATAAGCTGTCGTAATCAACAACCCCACCAGTCGTAATAACTCTTCGATCAATTAAATTTATTTGCTTAATAGTTGTTTTCTGACAACTAACGTTGTGATACAACTTGCTTTTTGATGGAAAGTTATGCCGCCCTAAAAGAGAAGTTATCTCAGGTAGATAGATAAGTGAGTCATCTCGGGTTAGATGAATAACTTCGATGTGAGTTTCTCGAGCCAAATCTCGATCAAGTATTCTTCCGACAAGAAATGACAGAGGTGAGTCGCCAACAATGACAACGCTTTTACGCATTGCTTGGTTCCATATTATGAAGTTTTTGCGGCGATTCGACACACCTTAAGAAAATCTTGGGCTTTGACAGAGATACCGCCTGCTAGAACACCGCTAATTTCGGGATAACGGAGAAACTCAGCCACATTACTTGCGGTTACCGAACCTCCGTACAAAAAACGAACCATTTCGGCTTGCTCGACACTAAATTTTTCGGTTAATTTTTCCTTAAGCTTAGTAATTACCTGTAGGGTGTACTCGGGTG
>JANLIQ010000027.1 GCA_024654065.1 Candidatus Berkelbacteria bacterium
GGCTTTGAGATGGTAATAAAATTGAGGATTCTCGTTCATAAAGCCAATTTTACGTTTTGCATCTAATGAACCAGCTGGAAATCCTCCGATAGTTATGCGTCCTTTGTCGGGGAAGAGTAAACCGGCGATTAATTTAACAGTGGTTGTTTTACCAGCGCCATTTGGACCAATTAAACCAAAGACTTGACCCTGTTTAACCGTTAGTGAAAGATTATTAACAACAGTAATCTCTGTAGTTCTCTGGTAAAATTGTTTGGTCAAGTTACGGATAACTAACATTATCTTTTCTTAACTCAATTTTTTACTCAAGTCAAAGATGTATAAACTTATTGCAATAGTTGGTCCCACCGGTAGCGGCAAAACCAAATTAGCTGTTTTTCTGGCTAAAAAATTTAACGCTGTAATTATTTCAGCTGATTCCCGGCAAGTATACCGAGGATTAGATATTGGAACCAATAAAGAAGGAGTTCTTGGCCAATGGAAAAATAATCCTGTCCGCATAATTGACAGTATCCCTCAGTTACTAATTGATGTTGCCAATCCAGGTGAGCGCTTCACTCTCAATGATTGGTTAACCCAAGCTCGTAATTGGTTAAAACAAATAAATGAAATGGGACAGCTGCCGATTATTGTTGGGGGAACTGGGCTATATGCGACGGCACTTTTAGAGGGTTACCAGCCCGGTGGCGGACGGTTTGCCAAAAACAATCAAGAAGTCGATTTTGAGTCGCTAATATTAATGCCGGATGTTGAAAGACAAGTCTTGAATCAAAGATCAGATGAAAGATGTGTCCGAATTTTCGACGCTCTAGTAGCCGAAACAGAAACACTGCTGGTGTCAGGTATCTCGGGTGACTGGCTCGACAAGATCGGTCTCGACTACCGATATGCGGTATACCACATTCGAGGGCAGTTGAGCCGTGAAGAAGCGATTGAGCAATTTCAGGCCGCAAGTCGGGCTTATATTCGTCGCCAATTAACTTGGTGGCGACATCACGGTGAGCCGATTTTGGTTAGTTCAATCAAACAAGCCGAGTTACGAGCGGAAAAGTTTTTAGATTAAAGATCGAGCCCAACCACAAGGTGGCGGGCTCATAAAACATGAAAGTGGTAGCCTTTGTGTAAAATCGCTTCTCGCGGTTTCGCTCCACTGCAAACGGGTACCCGAAGCAGCGTTGAGAAACGACTATCGAATCGTAGCACACTCAGTGTTGAAAGTCAACCGAAAACCGTTACATTAAAGCAATGGATAGGAGGGGGTTTTGAAGTGTCCAATGTGCGGTGGAGATTTTGAAAACGTCAATTTAAAAACAGTTGGCGGCAGTGGCACTTGGGCCAAACATTGTAATCAATGCGGTGGTTTTTGGTTTGAACGTGAACCAACAGAATTTTTATCACTAGATTCGATAAATAGCGTTGATGTACCGACTCCTAACTTCTCCCTAAAACAGATGGATTTAGTTTGTTCAAACGACAACTCACTTTTAGAATGTGTCGAGAGAGACGATCTTCCTGCTGGTACAAGATACTGGCGTTGTCCAGACTGTGAAGGAGCTTTTTATCCTAAGGGACAACTTGCGCTTGTGACCCACCACAATCATGACGTTCACGGTGAACATATTGCTGGATTAGTTTCAACTCGATCACGAACAACACTTGCTGGAGTATTAGTATTTGTCGGTGCGACATTGATGATAGCAACCAGTCAATCGCAAATTGAATTCAATGCAACTTCTGATCAGGTTTTACCCTCAAGTGGTCCAAATATTCTGACGTTGTTATTACTGGGAATAACCTATTTAGCGGGCACAATATTAGCTGTCTTAGGACGAAAAGTGCCAATCGTACTACTAGGTTGGAGCGTTATAATTATTTGTTTAGTTGGATTTTCAGTAATAATCTTTGGTCCTTAGATAATGTGTAGTATCTCAAGACTGGTTAATAATTAACTCTTGAGTCGTAAAGCCCAATAGATCCAATCTCCGAATTGGTTGAGATACGGAGATTTTTTGTCAAAAATAACAGCCGTAACAAGTAAGATAGCAATAATAACAATACTGAATGCGGTCTTTCGAAGGGCACGATCTCGAGTTGCTTTTGGTTGGTAGGTTGTCGTAGGAGAAATCGCTACTTCTGGTTTTTGAAATGTTTCAATAAGGGAATTTTCTTGAAATGAGACCACAGATCCTTGGGCAATTTGTTGGAGTTGCTGTTTCTTTGCAATTAACTTTTGAAGATTTTGTTTTTTCTTCTTAGACATTTGGAAATATCTTAAGTCCTTTCACTCCTTTACACAACCCCATCCCAACGGTAGAATAATTTTATTGCGGGTATCGTATAACGGTATTATGCCACGTTGCCAACGTGGAGTCGCGGGTTCGACTCCCGCTACCCGCTCCAAGAATTTTCCCCCTAATTCATAGAAAAAGAACTCAATTACAGGTAAAATACAGACATTCGGCCAGATGCCCGAGTGGTTAGGGAGCGGTCTGCAAAACCGCGTACAGGGGTCCGATTCCCCTTCTGGCCTCAATAATTGTATTTTTGGGTTGACTCTAGCCCAGTTTCCCGTTAGCATATCCCCTACATGGCTAATATTTTGCAAGTGGGCCAAGTGGTTTCCGGGATTCTATTAATCCTGTCGATCCTACTTCAGCACCGGGGAACCGGACTTGGCGGCGCATTCGGGGGCGAAGGCGTTAGCTACCGTAGTCGAAGAGGCGTTGAACAGCTGTTATTTCGCGGCACAATTTTGTTGGCGGCGATTTTTCTAGTTTGCTCAGTGGCGCAACTCTTTGTCTAGATCTTCATGTCATCCTTTGATCCCCGTCGGATCTTATCTGGTGTAAATTTTCCTGACTGGAAAAAATCCTGGAGACGAACGGTTAGATTTATTGGTGCTCACGAAAAAGTCCTCCTAGCAATCTTGGCGATAGTAATAGTTATTAGTGGGGGATTTTGGTACAGGCAGTTCAGTAACAGCAATTCCGACAGCCCGACTGTTGGTGGCACCTATGTTGAGGGTATGGTTAGCGACAAAAAGGAACTCAGCCAAATTACAACTCGGCTTACTAAAACGGGACTTCTAACATTCTCGTCTGATGGCCAGCTCGAAGGACAACTTGCCCAAGAGTGGACTATGAGTGAAGACAGGTCCGAATTCCGTTTTACCCTGGCGGATGGTGTTGACCGTAACGATATAATTTCCGTACTTGGGCAACGGAGCGATGTTATTGGCGAGGCAGATATACAGCCTGACCAAGAAAACGATGTAGTTATCAAGTTAGCATCACCCAATCCGAGCTTTCCCCTACTAATAACTCGTCCACTGTTTGATTACGGGCCATATAAACTAGGCAAGTCTAACGATCAGACAACAGTTTTTACCCGTAACACCAAGAAGAAAGCTGTTTCCTCCTATATAAATAAGATTATTATCCACTCTTATGCTACCGACGCTGATCTTGAAAAAGCATTGCAAGGTAATCGGCTTGACGGAGCAGTTATGACAAAGAATACCAAAAAACCAAAAAATTATCAGCATCACGAAATTAATTTAAACCGATATTACGTTGTTTTATTCAACACCAACAAGGCACCCTTTAGAGACGATGGTTTGCGAAAGGCGTTGGCGGCAGGTACGGCTGCCCAAGCGACACCGTTTACCCTAATTGCTGGCGACCAAGAACCGTATAAGTCACTCGCTACTGATATAGTTGCCAAGTGGCAGCAACTAGGCGCAAAGGTTGAATTGAGCCTAAAACCTCTCCAGGAAGTGACGGGGAGTATAGGCCCATCTCGTAATTTCCAAGCATTACTAATAGGCATAGATTACGGTCTTGAAATGGACCCATATTATCTCTGGCACTCATCGCAGATTCGGGCCACAGGAAACAATGTTACGGGAACGAATAACCCAACAGTAGATGGGCTAGTTGAAAAGACAAGGAATAACTTAAACGTTGTGGAGAGACAGGAGTCTCTTGATGAGCTTCAGAATACTTTGGTTTCACAGGGAGTGATGACAATAGTCCAACGGATGACTCTCGACTATTACATCTCTAACAATATCCAATTTGTCCAACCTTCCTTGCCTTCATCGGACGCTGATCGCTTCCTCTCTGCCGCTCTCTGGTCCGTTAAGTAGTGAAACCAGAGTCTTTAACGGGTATAATCTAAACTGTATCGCCTGGGTGGCGGAATGGTCTACGCGCCGTGTTCAGAACGCGGTGCCCGCAAGGGCATGGAGGTTCGAATCCTCTCCCAGGCACGATGAACAAACCTCAGGGGAAGGCTAACTGTAAGTGGACGCCAGAGCTGGCATATGCGATCGGGCTGATAGTTACTGATGGGTGCTTGTATAGCGACGGGCGTCACCTTAATCTCACATCAAAGGATCTTGAGCAAGTAAAAACTTTCGCGCGTATTCTGGGACTAAAAAATAAGATCGGCAAAAAAGCCAGTGGTAGTAACAGATCTAAGGATTATTATAATTTTCAGTTCGGAGACGTCAACTTCTATCGCTTTCTTGTCTCGATTGGGGTGACTCCAAATAAAACCAAGACGATCGGATCGGTAGATATTCCGAAGCGATACTTTCGCGATTTCTTAAGAGGACACTTTGACGGGGACGGGTGCACATATTCTTATTACGATCCTCGTTGGCAAAGAAGCTTTTTGCTCTATCTAACATTCATCTCAGCAAGTAAAAAGCATATGGATTGGATCTGTCAGGAAATAATGGACAAAGCTGGAATTCAAGGTAGGGTGACACATCCAAGCAAAAGTATATTTCAGGTTCGTTTCGCCAAATACGATTCGATGAAATTATTCGAATTTATCTACTACATGCCAGAGCTTCCTTGTTTGACGAGAAAAAGGTTAAAATTTGCCGAGGCAGTCGCCACCGCCCACCTATCAAATAAATTGGTTTAGGGGTATAATTTTCTAGATTTGCCCGAGTGGCGGAACGGTCTACGCAGCGGCTTGAGGTGCCGTACCTCGCAAGAGGTTGTGGGTTCAACTCCCACCTCGGGCACCAAAATGGAACTTAGCGGTTGAGAACCAACCAAGGAGTGGGCGTGCCGTAGGCACGCCCACGCTGTTTCGCCCGTTTTCGCCAATGAATTCGGATT
>JANLIQ010000054.1 GCA_024654065.1 Candidatus Berkelbacteria bacterium
GAGCCAAGAGTTTCGGAAACAAGACGTATGGTGTAAGGGAAGGTGGCGCGATCAGGTATCATACCTTCGAGCGCTTTTTCTGCTAAGGCTCCGTGACCGATCTCGCGGCGGTTCATGCCACCCATCCGTTTAATTTCACCGGTGGCATACGGCGGGAAGTTGTAGTGATGGATATAGCGCTTGGTGCCAAATTCTTCGAGTGTGTCTATATGTTGTTCCTGCCCAGGGCCAGCAAGAGTTACGATTGTTAGGGCTTGGGTCTCGCCACGGTTGAACAAACCGGAGCCATGGACACGAGGCAAGATGCCAACCTCTACCGAGATAGGACGGACTTCGTCCATTTTTCTACCGTCGGGGCGCTGTTTCTTCTCTAGAATTAGGATGCGGATAGATTTCAGGAAAGCCATATCAATTGCTTCGATTACTTGACCTTCCTCGAATTGTTCGGCAAATTTCTCGATTGCTTCGGCTTCCAATTCTTTCAAGAGATTGTGTCGCTTTTCAAGATCTAGCTCGGTAACGATTCCCTGTAGTCGGTCCCAAGCAAAGTCTTTAACGGCACCGATATGTTCCGGCTCAATGTGCTCAACTTTCTCTTTGTCCTTATTAATAAACACTCGCTGTGGCTCGATTGCTGCAGCAATTGCTTTTTGGGCAAACTCTAGTGCTTCTGCCATCTTTGATTCTGGAATCTCGTTGGCCGCAACTTCAATCATCGTGATCTTGTCCTCACTACCTGAGGCCAGAAGATCAAGTTCGCTCTCGGCAATTTGCGTGATGGTTGGGTTAAGAATTAATTTGCCGTCAACCAAACCAACCCGAACAGCAGCGACCGGACCATCAAATGGAGCGTCAGTTTGCATTAAGGCGGCCGAAGCACCGATAACGGCCAAGGTTGATGTATCGTGCTCGCCGTCAAAAGAAAGCGTTGTTACAACAACCTGGACCTCGCGTCGCAGACCCTTGGGAAACATCGGTCGGATCGAGCGATCAACCAAACGACCAGTTAGAACCGCTGATTCGCTTGGTCGGCCTTCACGTTTCATAAATTTAGAACTAGAAATTTTGCCAGCAGCGTACATTCGTTCTTCGTAATCAATAGTGAGTGGGAAAAAATCGCTACCGGCCTTGGGTTTGTCAGCGACACAAGCGGTCGCCAAAAGAACCGTGTCGCCTTGGCGCACAGTCACCGACCCGTCAGCCTGACGAGCTAACTTGCCGTGTTCTAATACAATTTCTGTTTCTCCGTAGGGCACGGTCGCTTTTTTCATTTCTTTCATTGTTCTTCTCCTCTTTCTAAGGAGGCGCGATCATGCGGGAACGGCTAGTGGTGAGCCCAAGTAAACTTGGATCCACCACTAGCCAGACGATCGCTATTCCTCCAATTGCTTCTTGTTAAATTTACTTTCTTAGACCTAAAGAACCGATCAGCTTCTTGTAACGCTCCGGATTCTTTTTTTCTAAGTATCCTAGCAGACTACGACGTTGGCTTATCATCTTTAGAAGACCCATTCTAGAATCTACGTCCTTCTTGTGAGTCTGCAGGTGTTCAGAGAGGGTATTTACTTTATCACTCAAGACCGCCACTTGAACCTCGGTTGAGCCAGTGTCCTTTTCGTGGGCTTGGAACTTTTTTATCGCCTTTGCTTTTGTAGTCATCTTTGCCATTAGTGAAGATATTTTAACAAATTCTACTCAATATCTCAACTGGCTGGGGTAATAATGGGGGTGACAAGAACCGGGGCGGCTTGGAGTGCGGCTTCGATTTTAGTCAGAATTTCGCCTCTAACTGACTCCAGTTCGCCCTCAACTCGGAACCCTGCGGCCACTTTATGGCCACCTCCACCAAATATTGCGGCCAGTCTCGCAACATCAAAATCCTTAGCAACTGAGCGCATACTACCCCTAACTCCTCCTTCTTTTTCTTTAAGGATAAAGACAAAATCAACATCGGTAGCAGATTTTAGAAGTTCGTCGATCAA
>JANLIQ010000059.1 GCA_024654065.1 Candidatus Berkelbacteria bacterium
AAGCTCATCTCGGCCGGTTGAGTGACCTCGATGCACTTATCCATAAGTTGCTGACGAAGAACTAGATTGCCGATAATTCCCTGCTCTCTTCTGTCGACCTCTTTTTGGTCGATGCGCGGATCAATCTTGCGAAGTTCCGCGATCGCTTCCGTGGCGCGAGTATTGAGTTCGTGATCTACTAAATGTTTTGCAAAGTGCTCTGCGAGGTAGAAAGGGAGGTAGTAAGATTTGCCAGCTTTTAACCGATAGATCTTCTTTGCCCACTTTCCATCAAAGTCCTCGCTCGTGAAATTCGTTAATACTATCTCCTGATCTCTGTTTGTGATTTTTGTTTGTTCCATGATTTTGTGTCGGAGGAGTGATTCCCGACTTTTTAGCACTCCTTGGGTTGATGACTCCCGTTATTTTGCATCGTCAGACTTATCCCTTTCGGGGAGGGAGTTTTTATAAGGCGAAACTCCCTCAAAAAAACCTCCAAGCTAGTCTTTGCTAGTCAATGGTCAAGTAGATCGCGCCGTACTCTGTATCAGCGACACCCGTAAGGGCGTAGCCGACGATATTCTGCTTAGAGCCGGTGGTAAATGATTCAACCGATCCAGCTACTGCGTTAGATGCGCAAACGCTATCGCCAATAGCGACTGCGCCATTTGCGAGACATCCAACCGCTCCGCCAGACTGAATCCAACCGTATTTACCAGCATCGACGACGTCAACTGCGACGCCAACCGCTCCGCCAGTGGCGGTCGTCGGATAGACGATCACACCATTGAAAGGATTCTGGACGAGATCGATTCTCGATGTTGCGTTTAGAGCAACCTCAATAGGATCATCCAGTGTTAACGTGAGTGAAGCCGAAGCCGCGGCCGCCGGGTGGCTCTTTATTCTGTAAGAGTACCCAACGCCCGGGGTGACCGTGATTATCGCCAACCCTCCCGCGTACTGATTAGCTTGCGCTAACGTATTACCGAGAGTAACCGCAATCGTTGTGTCGCCAACTGCTGCGACGGGAGACGTCAGATCTTGGTGATTGGTGACTTCGGCCGGACCTTGCTGCAGTTTGCCGGCCACTAAAGCGGTCGGAGTGCAGAAAACGTAGCGGAACTTGCGTCCATCATTAGACACACCCAATGATCCGATATCGTGAATCGGGGCGCTATCGCCACCCGACGTAAAAAGCGGACCTCCGTGGACTTGAATTGGACCTGAAAGTTTTGTTGCCATGTTTTTGTGTTAGTTTTTCGACTTTAGACATAGACCGCGATGTAACGCGCCGTCGACCCTGCAACTTGGATTTTAATCCAGCCAACATTTGCAGTGGTTCCGCTAGGAGCGATCGGGGTGGCGTTTGTGGTGTTCACGAGGAACATCACCTGCGATGACCCCAAGTTGCTCAAATCTATAGCCCCGCCGGTCGTAATAGACGACGTGGTGGCTGTCACGAATTGAACCGTGCCAGTCCCCTTTGGGGTTATCTTAAAGCCAACGTTTGAGTCATCGCCCTGCGCCTGCAGATCGACAGCATTACCTGTCGCGGAATTCACCATCCGGAAATAGTTGACTGCGGAAGCCACCGCGTCGAACTCGATCATTTCGTTACTGTTCGAGTCGAGGATTTCTCCTAAGTCAAGAGTTAGATCCAGATCAGCTCCTGCCATTATCGCAGGATCGTAGTTTTTCTGTTGTAAGGCCATTGTCTTATGTGTTTTTTGTTTTCGACCTTGTATTTAACTATCAAGCTTTAGATGCCGGTTACTCCCGTGAGACGGCCGTGCCTCTTCGGATTCCATCCGCAGAGTTCGCCGCCAAGGTAGACGTGACCGACAACCGACGCCGAGTTGGATGGTTTAATCCATCCGCTCCAGCTGAAACCGAGACCTGTTACGTTCGAGTAGTCATTGCCTTTTATGTCTTGATTCCTGAACTTTATCGGTTCAGTAAGCGCGACAGGGAGGGCATAGAACTCGAGCCAGTCTTCGTTCAGCCAGAAGAAGTACTGCGACGTGCATTTCTCGTCCGCTACGATCGGAACGCCTCTGTAATACAGGGCGGTAAAGCCAGAACCACCAGTGATTCCACTTCGGATTACCGGCTCTTCTTTGATGATCCTCTCTTGCGGAGCGATCAACTGTTCAATGAAATTCCAAACCGCTTCAGTCGTAACACCGAGAGTTGGTTTTTGTGAACCACTCGATACTGCTGAATGAAGGGTCGAGAGCTTCGCCAAAGAGATAACCCCCGAAGAGGCTGTATCTGTGGATTGAAGAGTTGTATATGTCGACCGAGACTGTCCGCCGATGGTTGCGACATCGCCACCATCATCGACGTGAGCTCCAAGGCCTAAAAAGTCCTTGCTGGAGTTTCCAGTGCCGTCCGCATAGAACAAGGTGCCGATATCATCGGCCATGTCCTGCGCGGCAGAGGCGAGCTCGATTGCCGCCAAGTCCAACACTTTCGCGTCGGTTTGATTGGCGGAGAGTTCGTCCAAGGGAAGCGCAGACGTGATCTGGTAGAACTTTGGCGAGTAAGCCAAGTTCACCCGGTTATTGGTGGCGCTGGTAGAGAACGTATCGAAGCCACTGAATGACTGGCCAGTAGAATTTTTACTGACCTTAATCGGTTGCTTGATTTGCTCACCAACCCACTTTTTGGCACGTCCTATCATCCTCGTGGCGAACACGTTTGAGTTGAGAACTGTATCAACGACTTTCGGAAGAATTTCATCCTGGGTCGTTGTAGTTACTCTATTTCCAAATGCCATGGTTGTGTGTAGTTTTTAGTTTTCGACTTTTACTATTCTGTTGGGACTAGATCCCTAAAAGATTTTCCTCGAAGGTCAGCTGGGGTTTTGTAGTCCTTTCGCTCACCCTCCGGTTTTCCTTTTTGCATGGTTTGATCGGCGATCTTTTTCTTTTCTTCCACCGCTGGTTTTATCGATGGCTTCTGTTCGCCTTTAGTGGCGACAAGGATTTGGTATGCCTTGCGCAGGCTCACGTTGCCGTCACTGCCAGTGGGAGCGTAATCAACCGCGATCTTGAGTAATTCGTTGCGATTAAACTTCAGACCTTCATCTTCAAGTTTTTGGACTTCGGTGTCGACCCATTTGTCCCACTTTTTTTCTTCTTCTTTTTTGTGGGTTTCAACGGATCGTATCTCATTGAAGATTTCAGTGCGGAGTTGCTTGCGCTGTTCAACGTCGTAGTCGCGGTACTTTTTCCACGACCCTTCGTTTTCACCGAATAACTCAACGAACCATTCTGGGATCTTGGATGTTTCCTCGGTCTTGCTCGGTTCATCACCGAGGCGATCGAGAAGGGGAGCTGCCTTTTCCCGGAATTCACGAAGCTCATCGAGCTCCTGATTTAAGGCAATCCACCTTGGATGTTTGTGAAATGCTTCAAAGACTTTTGGTTCGCCTTTTTCAGAATCTGGGGTTGCATCTTCCCCTTTTTCATCGGCGGGCGAGGCCGGTTCGTCTTCTGGTTTTTTGTCGGCTGGCGATTCCGGAGGAGTTTCCTTATCCTCTTCATCGGCTCGCACAGGCTGGTCTATTCGACCTTCCTGTTCGATGTTCGCCATAAATGTGTTATTACCCATTGTTTTTTCGCAGGGATTTATTTATTGACGATCCCGAGAACGTCGTTCGACTTTGTTTTTATAAAGTTACTCCTTCGTGTCCATTCCTTTCTTCATCTGACCGCCGATTGCCGTCAGCGACTTATGTAAATCGTCTACGAATTCAGGAAAGGACATATCACCCGACTCATACATTTCAAGACCTTCATCGACCAGCATCCGAACCATTTGGCAGTTGTCATGGGTTTCGGGACTGGGTTTTTTGGTTTGCTTTTTCAGGATCTCACTACCGCTTTCTTTGGCGGCCTCGGCCAGTTTTTTCTGGATCGCCT
>JANLIQ010000074.1 GCA_024654065.1 Candidatus Berkelbacteria bacterium
TCGGAAACGATGGATGGAGAATAGAAGTCACTTCTAACAATGTGATTTTTGGGGGATACATTAATGGAGCTAGTTCATTTTTGATTACTTCCAAGGCACTAAGTCCGAATAAATGGAGTCATGTTGTCGTAACGTATAATGGTGGAATAGCAAACAATAGTGCTATCGTGTACTTAAACGGCACTGCTGATCCAAACGGATTTATGGTTGCACCGACTGTGGCAAACAGATTAAACAATTCTAGTGCGAACATCACTCTGGGCGTTAGTGCGGGTGGAAACGATGGAGTTTTAGATGATTTGCGGATATATGACGCTGTTTTGACTTCGGAAGCGGTTTCTAACATGTATAACGGATACGGACCAGTGGCCAATATAAAACAAAACAGATTTTCCAGTTTCGCAAGAAATTACTTTCTCCCAAGTTCGAATGCGTTCGGTGGGGGTCCAGCATATACATTTGCTGCTAAAAACGGTCAGTATGCCAATAACGGCGAACCAAACATTGTTGGCGGTTGGCGCTTCGATGAAGGTAGTGGTACAACAGCTAATGATTTAATTGGCGAATCATCTCCTCTAGCGGCCGGTACGGCAAACAATATTACCGGAATCAACCCAGCTAACTGGACAACTGGAATGGTTGGACTTGGGCTAACGTTGATCCCGACGGTAATAGATGTAAAAGTCTTTCTCGTCTATGGTCCACAGTAGCCATATTAAGTTATGCCATTAGTAGGGTAGCTGTCACTGTTGGGATACTGTTTAAAGGGAAATATGGCTGTGATTGGTGTTTGGAGCAGGGAGCTAGTAAACTTAGTAAGTTTTGATCAACATGTATAGATAATTGAAGCATACACTGCCTAAACATTGTTTTATAACACTAATACTAAAAGAAACAATCTAAACGTTTCTAGACTAGAACACTCTAGGGAGGTACAATAACCATTAGTTTTGGGCGCGTAGCTCAGTGGTAGAGCATCGTTCTGATAAGACGAGGGTCGATGGTTCGATCCCATCCGCGCCCACCAATTGAATCTTTCGTATCTCAGGGAGTATTTGCCTAATAAGGTTATTTTTTAGATACTGGGAACCAGATGTTAGAGAAGCTTAAGCAAAACCAGGCGCTTCAGTTGGTAATTTTTATTTTTATTTTTGGTTTATTTGTCGCAGTATTTTCTTTTTTTATTAATGGATTTCTTGAACCACATCTTCAACCACTTAATTACCTAGTTGAAATCCATCCTTACCGTGCGTTAATGATTTATTTTTCTTTTGTGGTGGTAGCATCAGTAGTTGTACCGATCCCAACCCTACCAGTTGATTTACTTTTTTTCGGTCTCCTTGATCCTGGCTCGGTGATTGTTGCTCGTATTGCTGGTGGTATTGCCGGTGGATCCGTGTCATATTACTTAGCCTATAATTACGGTCGACCACTCCTTAAACGATGGTTGTCGGGAAAGAACTATCAATTTATTGAAAAACACTCTAATTCTTTGAGTTGGCAACAATTTTTTATTATTGCGATGATCCCTGCTATTAATGCGGAATTAATGGCTTATGTTGGGGGAGTCGGTAAGATCGGTTATCGAAAAACAATCGGTACCCTACTACTTGGTATTGGCTACCGAGTTCTTTTTGTTTATATGGTGCTACAGTATTGATGATGTCTGAATTAAGTATTCAAGAAAATGTGTCCTTGGCACCGTTGACTACATTCAAAATTGGTGGGCCAGCCAGGCATTTTGTGAGTGTCAAAACAGAACCAGAGTTGCACGAAGCTTTAGAGGTTTCCCGAAAAAATAGTTGGCCAATTTTCATTTTGGCCGGCGGTAGCAATCTAATTGTATCTGACAAGGGTTTTGACGGGCTGGTAATTAATTTGGAACTAGGAACTGGGGACTGGGGACTAGACGATAACCAATTGACTGCCAGCGCTTCACTGTCGATGAGAGATCTAGTCAATGCCAGCATAGATAATGGGTTGAGTGGGTTGGCCTGGGCTGGGGGATTACCAGGATCGTTTGGTGGGGCGATTCGCGGCAACGCCGGTTGCTTCGGGTCCGAAATGAAGGATATCGTCACAACGGTTACTTCAATCAATACTAAGACTGGCGCCAAGGTCACTCGGAATAATGCTGACTGCCAGTTCGAATATCGGGGTAGTTATTATAAGTATCACCCGGAAATTATCACCCTCGCCACAATTCAACTCCATCCTGGCGATAAAGCTGAATTACGCCGAATTGCCGACGAGCATATTCAATACCGGCTTGCGCGTCAGCCGCTCGAATTTCCCAACGCCGGCTCGATCTTCAAAAATGTCCCGCTCGAACAAGTGCCAAAGATTCATCTGCCGCTGTTTGCCGATGCGATAAAGGACGACCCCTTCCCAATTGTGCCGACCGCCAAAATACTTGCTGTCGCTGGGCTGAAAGGGATGCGAGTTGGGGATGCTCAACTCTCCGAAAAGCACTCCAATTACATTGTTAATCTTGGTCAGGCCAAATCGAGCGATATCGTCGCTCTGATTGATAAGATCAAAGCCGAAATCAAAACTAGATATCAGATCGACCTGGAAGTTGAACCGCAACTAGTTGGGTTCTAAGTGTATTTGAAATACTGCTAAACTAGATCTATGGCGTTCCTGTTGAAGCTACTAGTTTTAGTCCTTGGTCTGGGTGTGGGCACTGCATTAATCAAATACAATTATCAGATGACGCATTTGTTTGGTCATAACTCGTTGGCTGAACAGTATCTAGGCAACGGCGGAACTTACACAATGTGGCGCTTACTGGGGATCGTTGTGATGCTAGGAACGTTCTGGTACGTATTCCACTGACTTTTCCGTCAGATTAAGATATAATTTAGTTTGTTTTAAGGGCTGGTAGCTCAGGGGTAGAGCATCGGTTTTGCATACCGAGGGTCCGGGGTCCGATTCCCCGCCAGTCCACCACGAGAGACTTATTGACTCAAGGAACTAGTTTAGTGCCGGACACCTGACTCGCTAATTTTTTGTCAAATGTCCACAGCGGTTCGGCATTCTCTAATTGGGCGTATGTGGCTAGGCAACAATCTTCAAACGACAGCTTGGGGTGATTAGCAAAAAGTGGTAAGGCTTTTTCGAAGAGGGCATGATTGCAGCTCACCTTCTCTAATTCCATCAAGCCCTCAATAGCTTCTACAACTTCGATTCGAGAAAAGCGATAATTTGCACCGCTTAAGACAAAGATAATTTCAATAATCGCCGTGTCTGCGATAGCAAATTGGCCACGAGAATGATTGTACAGTTTCAAGGCCGCTTGGTGTTGCTCGGGGACATCGTTAAGTAATAGTCTAAGTAACACATTCGCGTCCAACGATCCTGCCATCCGATCCATCAGAGTTTTCTATGCTCTTGGTAATAGTCATCAACATTAAGGACGGGTGTGGAACCCACCTTAATATATTTGCTAATGCGGTTGCTAAACTTCTCGATGTCAATTGGTTTGGAAATGAGTAGTTGTTTATTATGTTCGTCGAAGCTAGCTCGTAGAACGCCACCTGACGA
Source organism: Candidatus Berkelbacteria bacterium (assembly GCA_024654065.1). Lineage (GTDB taxonomy): Bacteria > Patescibacteriota > UBA1384 > 2-12-FULL-50-11 > 2-12-FULL-50-11 > JANLIQ01. The sequence goes on from JANLIQ010000074.1 coordinate 3,547, forward strand.
ACCCACTCCAAGATGTCGACGGATTGCCACCGGTAAGGTGGTCTGACCTTTGCTTGTAACGGTAATCGTTGTCTTCATACTCATTATTCTAACTAATCCATTACATTTTGCAATATGTAATCGTTATAAGTTACTGGCTTACCGTTTCCTTGATTCCGGGTTGATCAATTCTTCGTTGGGATTGGAAATTGGGTGATGAAGGCGTAAATATCTTTTTCGCTACCAATTCTACCCCTCTTCGGCCACCCCCGCTCAAAGAAATAGTGTACTTGACAGAATGTATACTTGAGTGTACATATAAGAATATGCGAGTTATCACTACTACCGAACTAAGAACCAAATCGAAACAACTAATTGAGGCTTTGCGAGAAGGATATTCCGTTGATCTAATCCATCGATCGAAGCTGGTTGGGAAATTCCAACCAGCACAAGTGGCACAGCCCCTGACGAGAGCAGATATCGAGCAGGTCCAGAAATTTGCCGTCGCCCTCAACCTACCGAAACTCTCCTATGGAGAACGCAGGAAAAGGTACGGACATCATCTCGCGCAAAAATATGGCAAAAATCTTCCTTGACACCAATATATTTATCGATTCTATCCATCGTGCTCCCGAAAAACAGATTATCGAAACATTGGAGGGCTGTGTTGTTTGCGCATCAATTCTCTCGTTCCATATCTACTGCTATGTTTTCAAAATAGGAATTCCCAATAAGACGGTGGCGTTACAAAAAGAAAAATTTACCGTCATTGATCTCTCTGGAAGTATTTTAGACAAGAGTTTAGAAGGACCAACAAATGATTTGGAAG
>JANLIQ010000010.1 GCA_024654065.1 Candidatus Berkelbacteria bacterium
CTTATATGGGGTTTGTCGCAATAAAAAATGCTTGATCATGCTAACAATATCTTCTCTAAAATCCGGCTACGATCAAATGGAAATCCTTCGAGGTGTCGATATAGCCGTCGAGCCAGGAGAGGTGGTTGCGGTTATTGGTCCAAACGGAGCTGGTAAGTCAACACTACTCAAGAGCATTTTCAGTTTGGCTGAAATATACGACGGTTCTATCTTTTTCAAAGACAGGGACATTACCAAGCTACCAACCAACGATCTCATAAGCGAGGGGATCAGTTTTGTCCCTCAAGGTAGGCAGGTTTTTTCCAACATGAGCGTACTGGAAAACCTGGAGATGGGAGCGTACATCTTTAAGGACAAAGAGTTGATGAAACGAAATATGGTAGATGTTTTCGAGAAATTCTCTGTCTTGAAAGAAAGGCGAAGAAGTAATGCATCGACATTGTCTGGGGGACAACAGCAGCTACTTTCTATTGCACGTGCGCTGATTCAAAATCCCCAGCTGCTTCTACTAGACGAACCGTCTTTAGGACTGTCGCCTACAGCAACAAAAGAAGTATTCGAAAAGATCGTTGACATAAACGCCGAAGGGGTTTCGATAGTTATTGTTGAGCAAAACATTAAATTAGCTCTAGACATTTCTGATAAAGTTTACGTTTTGAAGAACGGTGAAGTAGTATTCGGTGGCAATAGAAAATCGATCACGCTCGAAAAGCTCGAGGAACTATACTTTAGATAGATATATCCAACCCTAGTCGGGGTGGCGGGACTTGAACCCACGGTCTCATGACCCCCAGCCATGCGCTTTACCAACTAAGCTACACCCCGTAACCCCGTTGCCCGAAACATTTTTGAACCCTTTCCAAATGTTCTAATATTAGCCTTCTTCTCGCTTGTTTAGAGCCAGAAGGGGACTGGTGAACAAGTGGGTTTCCTTTTGCCCTTCCCGCGAAGTAGCAACTCGGTAGAACGAAAAATCGTAGTACCGCCTAAAAGGTGGAGTCCCAAAAATTGTTTAAGATTCAAATGTTTCGGGTGCCCGGGATCAGGGCAATCTTCCCATATGCAATAGTTAGAATCAACTAAGCACCTATAAGTACTCTGGTTAGGTAGGCCGTGGCCTGAACTAATAGATCAGATAAAAGATACAGAACTACGAAGATACCACCGATTAGAAAAACTGGGTTGCTTGCGAGGTGGTAGTACTGCTGTTCGCTCATGAATAGTCTTAAGACGCGAGAGCCGTCTAGTGGGGGAATTGGTAATAAATTAAAAAACATTAAGAATATATTTACGTAGATTGCCATTATCAAAGCCGTACTTACCAGCTCTGGTAGATGTGTAAACCTAACTATTAGGGCCAAGATCATCGCAAGAAAAAAATTACTCATTGGGCCAGCTAAGGCAGTTTGTATTCCATGAAGTCGGGGATTCTCAAAATTTCCTTCGTTTACTGGCACGGGCTTACCCCAACCAAATGCCGGCAGGGCCGTTAAGCCAATAGCCCTTAGGGCCAGTAACCCTACTAAAAGTGTTGTTCCTACGGTGTCCCAGTGACGGAAAGGGTTCAAACTCATTCGCCCTTCGTTTTTAGCGGTTGGGTCACCAAACAGGTTCGCCGTAAAAGCATGGGCAAATTCATGAATAGATAGGCTAAACAAAATAATAACGATGAGTAGTAATCCGAGCTGTATTGAGTCTTGAGACATCCTGCAACTTAGTATATGATTAATCTGTTAGTAATCAATATCAAATACGAAAATTTAGTATAAATTCAAATTATTATGAACAGAACGCAATTATATTGTCAGATTTGCCTCAAGTCTCCACAAGTAGGGTTCAACAGACCCAAGTCTTTGCATAAAACAAAAAAGTTGGTCTATCCAAACTTACAGAAACTCGATGGGCTGCTTGTGTGCAGCCGATGCCGTAGAACTCTCAAGACTGTTGCTAAGGTTGCTTAAACAGCCGGAGCCAAAAACTTTTCTTCAAAACACTTCTTACAGTAGATCGGGGAGTCTGGGCTAGAGGGCTTGAACAACACCTCTCCTACCTGTTGGCAGTTTGAGCAAGTTACTTTGAAATACTCGGCTTCGACTTTCTGACGATTCTTCTGTCTGCAGTCTTTGCAGCGAGCAGGTTTATTGGTAAAACCTTTTTTTGAGAAAAACTCCTGTTCACCAGCAGTCCATATAAAATCATTGCCACAGTCCTTGCACTTGAGAGTTTTGTCTTCAAAGCCGTTTGCCATTAGGCTAATCATAGCAGTACTACTCCAGACCTTCAACAAGTTTTCTCTAGTCGAAGTGATTTTTTACGACTAGAATGCCTTGTGATGGTAAAGTCAAAACTTGCAGATAAGTTAAGACCAGGAAAATCTTATTTGTACTCCGGTAATGAGCTAGAACTCCTTCCGTTATTCAATTCATCTGACATCTTAATATTTGATGGTGGGGATAGTGATGCTAAGTCCGTTCGACAATTTGTAACTCAAGCTCAACTAGGTGCTTTTGGTGAAAAACGATTGTTATTAGTCAGAAATGCTCACTTAATGAGTGTTATTGTTCAAAACACATTACTGAAAATCCTTGAGGAACCACCTTCGTCGGTAGTGATAGTTCTACAAACCCACCAAGCTCAACAACTCCTACCGACAGTTCTTTCGCGTCTTCATCCTTTAGGAATTTCATCGAGGGAACTAGTAATATCACAATCGCACTTTGGAAAGTCTTCCTCTGTTTTATTTGCTGAATTAACAGAATTACCACGGGATCAATTGGTCGAGTTACTAACAAAAGAAATGAACTATCAGCAACAGGAGCTTTTTATCTCCCCAGATTCTCAATCTTCTACAAGAGTTTTTTTACTGGATAAAGCTATTAAAAAACTTAACGCCAATGCAAACTTAAAACTAACCATAGACTGGTTGCTCTTGCGCTGGAGTACCTTCTCGGGATATACCAAAGATTAATGTATGCTCAAATAATTTTCTTTATTGCCTTGGCGCTGTTTCTGATTTTATTAGTTAGGCGTTTTGCTAGTACGCCTCAAACCGTTGAACAAGCTGGACGTATTGCGATTGATCTAACTCGCAGAATTGGTCAACTTGGCTCACAAGTTGGATCACGTGTTTTTGAAGGAGCTAAAAAAGTTAAAAGTGGTATTCCGCTGTTATCTGATCGACCAGTTGCTAAACCTGGATCCAAAAGCGATCATCAGTTTTGGCAAGAAGAAGCGTCAAGCGAAACGGGAGAACTTGTTGGGTTATTTGAAGAAGGAGATGAATTATTTCGTCAGGAAGAGTACGAAAAAGCTGAGAAGTTTTTTCTTAATGCAGCTAGTCGTAATCCATCTGATCCTAAAATCTATGCTCGTTTAGGAGTAATCTACTTACACCAGAAGAATTTTAACGATGCCATTGAATCTCTAAAAGTTGCGGTTAAGCTCGACAAATACAATCCCAGCCGTCACTATAATTTAGCTTTAGCGTATCTAGGTAACGAAGATAGACAAAAAGCGACCGTCTCGGCTCGCGAAGCGATCACCCTCGATCCAGTAACCAAGAAATATCGTCAGCTGTTGGATCACTTGCTCGAAAGAAAATAGCCACTATTACAGCAAGCAACGCTCTGCTACCATTAACTGATGGGGGATTTAAGTTCAGTAATTGACGGGCAAGAGATTGTAAAATTATACAGTGATTATAAGCTCTCGATGCAACAGATTGCGGACAAATTACATATATCGAGTTCTGGGGTGAGACATCATCTCGTCAAACACGGAATTCATAGGCGCAGTCTAAGTGAAGCCATTTTTAGCATCAACGCTACGAGGTTTGGGAAAGAAGCGTTTAAACTAAAGAATATTACAACAACCAAAGACAGGGAGTTGCTCATTGCTGGAACTATGCTGTATTGGGGTGAGGGAGCAAAGAAGGGTGGTACCGTTAACTTTGTGAACAGTAACCCAGAAATGATCGTGGTTTTCTTGAGGTTCTTGCGGAAGATTTGCGGAATTTCCGAAGATCGACTAAAAGCACTCATCCATCTGTACCCTGATCATGATGAAGAAAGACTGATAAATTTTTGGTCCAAAGTAACTCAGATTCCTAGAAAAAGGTTCTATAGATCATTTGTTCACATAGGCAAGGCAGGGACTTATAAACGGAGGTCTCAATATGGTACACTAGCACTTAGCTACTCAGACAAAAGGCTCCTGAATACAATTCTTGCCTGGATAGATGAATATAAGTCAAAACTAGGTAAATAATATGCCGCCTTAGCTCAGTGGTAGAGCAGTTGCTTTGTAAGCATCTGGCCGTCGGTTCGAATCCGACAGGCGGCTCTGGGCATTGTGTATATGCTGGGGTGGTAGAGTGGTCAATTACACTTGGCTGTAAACCAAGCGCCTTCGGGCTTCGTAGGTTCGAATCCTACTCCCAGCACAGTGCCGATGTAGCTCAGTGGCAGAGCGAACCCATGGTAAGGGTTAGGCCGGGAGTCCGATTCTCCCCATCGGCTCGACAAGATAGAAATAAACCAGTAAGATTACTAAATCATGGCAAAGAAAACCGCAAGAACGCCGATTACCCTCGAATGCACTGAGTGTAAAGAGCGAAACTACTATTCTGAAAAAAACAAAACCAACACTCCAACTCGTTTAGAGCTGAAAAAGTTCTGCGATCGTTGCAAAAAGAAAACTCTTCATAAAGAGGGGAAGTAGCAACTTCATTAGCAACTAGCAGCTAGCTCCTGAATAAGCGGTGGTTTTTGTGGTAAAATTCTAGGGTAAAGGCCCTTAGTTAAATGGTATAACGACGATCTCCAAAATCGTTGTCAGGCGTTCGATTCGCCTAGGGCCTGCCAGGAAGGAAATGGGTTGTGCGGCTCGCCCGCTACGCGGGCTCGCCAGCCTTCTTCTGGTTCGAAAGTCATGGTTTTAGCTCGGAGAGTGAAGTTCGAGCCGATGGTTTTTAGGAAAGTTCGGATTTCGGAAATGTTGGAGGATTTTTGAAGTATTTTGGCTTTTTGACTCTGTAAAATTACTTCCCTCATCGGTTCGAGCCAATTATTTTTCTTTTGCCCAAATTCCTCGATTTGTTGCTGAAAGTTAGATTTCTCGTCAAGCATTTTTTGTTTTTTAGTACGGTACTCGTCCGGAAGC
>JANLIQ010000033.1 GCA_024654065.1 Candidatus Berkelbacteria bacterium
CCGTGAATCCGGAAATTCAAATAAGGGGTGGTAACTAAAAGAGTGCCGTCCTACACTGTTGTTATGTAAGCAATAACAGGAGGGAACATGCACTCTTTATGTAAAGACCGTATCACGGAATTGTTTGTGTTGGTAGATAATACGCTTGAGAAAAGAACCGGGGCGGGTCGGCCCGGTCTGGCTAAGTCTGAGGTTGTCACAATCTTGGTTTGGAACGCGCTAACGGAAAATCAGCACCTCTTAAAAGATATTCACGCCTGTATGAAGCGGCATTACCAGCGAGAGTTTCCGCACCTGCCAGGGTATAGTGCCTTTGTGGATCAATGCCACGAGGCGCTACCAGAGCTTCACCAGATCCTCACTCTACTCCTAGATACTACCGCTCCGGTGCGCTGGTTAGATTCAACGATGGTACCAGTCTGTCGCGAGCATCGCATCGACACATACAAAGTCGCTAAGGAGTTAGTTGGCTTAGGTAAAAATCATCAGGGCTGGTGGTACGGTTTCAAGCTCCACGGCAGTATCAACCAACTTGGTCAGTTTTGCGCCTTAGCTCTCACCAGCGCTGATGTCTACGACGGGCATATGAGTAAGAAGTTGACGAATAATAAAACCGTTCTGGCAGTTGGCGACACTAGTTATGGTGGTCGAGCTCAGACCGAACCCTTGCGAGAAAGGAACGGCACCATCTTTGTAGCCGTACCTCACCCGAAGAAGAACAAGCAACTCCTGGCCATCTGGCAGAAACAACTGTTAGATTTCCGGTCGAAGATTGAATGCGTCTGGGATCGACTCAAGGAGCACATGGGACTGGTGACTAGCTTTCCCAGATCGGCAACCGGGTATCTAGTTCACTACCTACCACTGCTCATCGGATATCAGCTTTCTGTTGTGTAATTTCCGGATTCACGGATCGAGTCGGTGACTAGGAGTCTGACAAAATCTAACCGCAACATCCAGACTAAGAATAATACTGCTTGCCGGTTAAAACAGCCCCATTTCGTCTGCAAATCACTCATCTCTCCTCACCGTATCTCGATATGGTTCGTCGGTCTTCGTAATTTTCGTGCGAAATGGGACAGTTTTTCCTCGGCATTAGATTTCGTCAGGCTCTAAGCCTAGAAGCAGATTGATCCCCAATCATTAATTATGCCGTCGGTTGGTTTTGTAAATGTTCCAAGCCGGAGCGTCGTAAACCGCAATCCAATCAACCGGCTCATCCCAACTTTTGTGTTTCAAGGGCGAAGTTGATAGTTGAGAGACATCAACGATACCTATTCGTAGCCACCCGGTCGGTACTCCAGACAAAAAGCGATCGTACCAGCCCGTGCCCCGACCATGACGAGTCCCAAAAATATCAAACCGCCTACCAGGGATCAGAATATATACTGGCTTATCACCAAAACGGTCAATACAGTGAGCGGCCCAAGTTAATGGATCGGCACTCTTTTGAGATGGCAGGAAAATGCTGTCAATTCCCGAATCGAATATTTGAGACTCATTGTAGTCCACCTCATCCTCCATGGGGCGGTAGCGAATTGAGGCTTGGTACTGACTTAAGAATTTCATCATTTTAGCTAGCTCGGCTTTCTAATATCTCCTCTTCCGAGACAAAGACTGAACGAATGTTGTCGGCTAGGTAGAAGGACCCGGTGACGAGAATCAAGTCGTCTTGACGAGCACTGTTTTGAGCCTGCTTGAAGGCAGCAACCGGGTCTGGATTGATGACAACAGTCGTTTTGGGGTCGGCAAACTTTTTAATGGCTTCGGCGATTAGACTCGGGATTGTCGCGGTGCGGTAGGTGTTACGAAAAGATGTGACATAGATGGAGGCCGCATAAGGCGCGATCTCTTTTAGAATGCCAGGAATCTTTTTGTTGGCAGACAAGCTAATGACAAGGTGGCAATGGCGATATTTTTGGGCTGATAAATTAAGGGCGGTGCAACGCATTTTGGCGGGGTTATGGGCAACATCGATCACGACCCGGGGGTTCTGGCTGACTACTTCGAATCGAGCTGGTAACGGACGGATATCGCCAAGTGGAGCTAATTTCTCAAATCCCAACGACTGAACCACGGCTCTCCCTAGGAGGTAATTTGTTTCCTGGGCGCTATGTCTGCCGGCGGAAACTTTATGGTAGTTAGCGTGTTGTTTCCGACAGACCGTCTTAAAAATTGACAACAGTTCAGGTCTTTTTTCAGTGGTGAAAAATTGACAGCACTGCTTAATAATCCCAGCTTTATCGGAAGCAATCTCAATAAGAGTTTTTCCTAATACTTCGGTATGATCGAGGCCGATATTAGTGATGGCAGCAACAACTGGCACGGGGATGATGTTGGTTGAGTCGAACCGCCCACCAATACCAACCTCAATTATTTGATACTGGCAGTTCTCTTGCTGGAAATATATCAGAGCTATTGCCAATAGACACTCAAAATACGACGGACAGCCAAATTCATGATTTTGACTTACAAATGTAATAGCCGGTTTAATTCCTTCGGTTAGTTTGGCAAATTCTGATGGCGCAATGTACTGCCCATTAGCGGCAATGCGCTCGATGGTTGTAGTGACAAAAGGAGAGGTGAACAAGCCCACCCGTTGGTCGTTCTTCAGTAGGAGCTGGTATATGACATTGGCGGTTGAGCCCTTGCCAGCAGTTCCAGTGATGTGGATGAACTTTGTCTTGCCAAACTGATAATCTAGGGCCTTAAGAAGCGCTCTGGTCCGCTTAATAAAAATGTCCGGACGATCTCTTCGGTGCTGATGACCGGGCGCTGGTATTAGCCCTTCCAGAAACTTAACAGCATTAAAGTATGGCTGATTGTCTGACATCATCGGGTTAAATAGACTTCTTTCATAGCCAAATTGATCTGACCAAAATGGCCATATTGGCTACAAGCCAAGATTCGCTCGTCAGCGTAGTCTTGGCTACGCTTCCTCACGAGATCTTGTCTTTCGCCGAATATAGCTATCATTTTTGTCGTCTAAGTTGGTTATGAAAGAAGTCTAATGTAGCTAAACAGGTGCCCTTAATCAAGAAAAACGACCGGGCAGATTGCCCGATCGTCGTACTGACGGTTGCAGCTAGGTTTCCATGGCGACAAGAACTTGCAGATAAAGATCTTCGACAACCTCCCTCTGTTTGTCGCCGAGCGCGGCGTAGTGGTCGAGTCCCGGGGCGGAATTGACCTCAATGATGTGGTAGCCATGCTTTGGCGATCGGTCGATCGAAATGGGGACGATGACATCGACGCCACAAAGCCTCAATCCCATATCCCTCGTCAGATTAATAGCCATCTTGGCCATTTCCGGATGCACCAGGTCGGTCACATCCACCGATTCACCTCCCGTAGAGAGATTGGCATTGTCGAGTAAGTAGACGACATCACCGGTCTCGATTATAGACTGGAGAGTCAGATGTTGTCGTTTCAATTTCGCCTTAATCCTTGGGTCGCTGGAATCTATCCGGGTGTCACGACCCTGACGCACGAACATTCTCTGTTTGGCTTTCAACAGAAGCTCGATTGTTGAGCGGCCGTTGCCAACCACTCGCAACGGGATGCGTTCGTAGGCCGAAATAATGCTGTCATCTAGGACAACGATACGGTAGTCCTTTCCGACAACCATCCTTTCAACCAAGATAGTGCTGTCTTTAGCGAAGGCCCAGCGCGCCGCTTGGTAGAATTCAGTCTTGTTGTGAGCCTTCATTACCCCATTGCCTTGACTCCGGCTATTTGGCTTGACTACAACTGGAAAGCCGATTCTTTTGGCGTACCGAAAAGCGGCATCGATACCCTTTTTTGACCGTATTGCTTTCGCCCACGACTTCGAGTAAAAAGTTTCGCCAGATATCGTTCGGTAGCCCATCAATCGCATAAAGTATTTGGCGTAGCCTTTGTCTTTGGCGATGTCGGAAGCACCAACCCGATTGATGTCGAGAGTTGATGAGCGGAAGTAGCGTTTGACGCCGCTGGCATAGGTAATCTGACCGACATACCCCCAAATCGGCTCAAGCGTTACCTGAGCACCAATTCTGGGGGCAATCTCGATTAGTATCTCTGCCAGTATTGATTTAGGTTTAGCTTTTGCCATGATCTAGTTCTCCTATGGATTCTGCCCAGTGTTAAAGAGCATACGGGTATTGTAGAGACGAGCCACCAAGAAGTCAACCTGCTGTAGTGCATAGGGCGATGCTGGACAAACCTGTCAACGCCGCCCAGATCGAAACCGGTCCCAAGGGTGTACCAGCAATCGTGGCCGAATCGAGTAAGGCTAAGGTGTAGCATTCCCCATTCTTCCTAAATCACCATTGACACAATTGATACAATTGATACAGTACAGGCAGAATGATAAAAAACGTTGAAGCACTAGAGGCACGCAGACAGTTGGGGGGTTTGTTGAATGAGGCCTACTATGGGAAACGAACCACCGTTATCCGTCGTGCCGGTAAACCTATGGCAGCATTGATGCCAATGGAAATTTTCGAAGCTTTAACTACCGTTGCTGACGGTGAAATTGAACTCTACACACAGGAGCGAGTTAAAGAATTTCTTAAAGAAGATAACCAGTAGGGTGGGAGGGCTCAATTAAAGTTTTCGTAGATTCTTCGGTTTGGTTTGCCGCTGCTCTCTCACCGAGCGGTGGGTTGAGCGAGTCTCTACAGCGATTAGTGTCGCAAAAGATCCCGGTCTTGGTGGTTAAGCAGGTTATTGCTGAGACAGTAAGGAATCTTCAAACCAAGGGTACACCAACTGCAACGGAGAGGTTCTTAGAGCTTTACGCCTCAGTTCAGCCAACAGTCGTAGAACTAAACAAAGATCAGATCTCACAAGCAGGAGCAGTCATTAACGAGAAAGATGCCCCCATATTAGCCGGTGCTAAAGTCGGCGACTGTCAGTTTTTAGTGACGCTTGACCGTCGCCACTTTCTGGAAGAAAAGGTAATCTACTTTGCCCGGCCAACCGAGATTGGTTTACCGAGGGACTTATTAGATGGAATACCTAGAGTATAGGCTGATCGCCCAAATTGAAACCGGTCCCAAAGTCGTACCGAATATCGTGGCCGAGTCGAGTAAGGCGAAGGCGTGATAATTTAAGCCGTAGTTTGACTTTAGAGCTCAACTTGACTAACTTTAAAATATAATGACCGAGAGAGAATTGTTAAATCGTGTCAAGGAAATAGTTCACCATCACCTCGGAACCGATGTTCAAATGATTCTGTTTGGCTCTCGTGCCGCAGGCAAAGCGGTTAGCTCGTCTGATTACGACATTGGATTACGAGCCAGCCAGCCGATAGATCCCTTAACAATGGCTCGAATTTATGATGCAGTCGAAGAACTGCCAACTTTGCAAAAGGTTGAAATTGTTGATCTCACGAAAGTAACAAAACGATTTTACGCCACAGCGATGCAGAATACCCAGGCGATAAAATGAATAACGAGCTAAATAGCGTCTATCTAGACTCGTTCAAGGATGCTGTTCGGAGTTTTCAAGATGCGCTTATTGCGCCAAAAAATGAACTGTCGCGCGATGCAGCGATCAAACGGTTCGAGTTGGCTTTTGAACTTTCATGGAAATTACTCCAAAGATACTTGCGAGAACAGGGTCTCGACTGTCAGTCTCCGAAGTCTTGTTACCAAGCCGGATTAGCGAACAAGTTAGTAACCAACGAAGAAGTGGCGACCGTGATGATAGCCGATCGCAACTTTTCGGTTCATACTTACAATGAGAAATTTGCCGAGGAACTGTTCTCTCGCCTGCCAAAATATCAAGCTATATTCGACGATTTAATCAAGACCCTAGAAAACTAGCTCATTTATGTTAGGTTGGATACATAATGACTGACACATTTAAGAGCATTCTACTAGTGGATGACGATATGACCCTGCGAGAAATGTACGCTGAGCGGCTCAAGGCCGAAGGATTCCAAGTGAATACCGCCAAAGATGGTGAAGAGGCCCTACGGATGGCAACCGAAAACCATCCCAATATTATCTTGTTAGATATTATGATGCCGAAAATTAACGGTTTGGATGTATTGAAGAAGCTTAAAGAACAACCAGATACAAAAAGTATTCCTGTTATTGTTTTAACTGCTTTGATCCAGGATCGAGAACGTATGGAATCTGTTACTAGAGGCGCTGATGACTACATTGTTAAATCTGAAACAATGCCGGGAGAAGTAATTGCTAAAGTCCACGCTCTTATCGACAAACCCCGAACAAGCGCCGGAGAACAGCCGGCCAAACCTTCAGAGGCCTAAAGCCTGAGATGGCTAGCGCCGACTTAATTAGATTGCGTGGTGGTAAGCCACTGATAGGAGAAATTCATTTGCGTGGTGCAAAAAATACAGTTCCTAAAAACATGGTTGCAGCACTCCTAACTGATGAACCAGTTATTATCCGTGACGTACCTAAAATTGAAGACGTAGATATTATGTCTCGTTTGTTTATGCGTATGGGAGTTGAAGTAGAAGAAGTTCGTCCCGGAACCCTCCAGATTGTTGCAAAAAAAATAAAGCTTCCTACCCGGAATGATTTAGTAGACATTACCGGAAGAAGTCGAATCCCAATTCTTACTGCCGGGCCGCTCTTGCACCGTTTCGGCAGAGCCTTGGTACCAAAACTAGGCGGTTGTAACATCGGACCAAGACCTGTCGACTTTCACGTTAAGGCTTTGCGCGAGCTAGGTGCTGATTATGACGAGAACGAAGAGAACGGTGTTTTTAAAACCAAGGGCTTACGTGGCGCGAAGATTATTCTTGAGTACCCCAGCGTTGGTGCTACCGAACAGGTAATTCTTTCAAGCGTATTAGCCGATGGTCAAACAGAATTACACAATGCTGCCGTTGAACCAGAGATAATGGATTTAATTACTTTACTGCAGAAGATGGGAGCAATTATCTCCGTTGACACCGATCGCACAATTTATGTCGAAGGTGTTAAAAAACTTTCTGGAGCTACTCACAGTGGGATGCCAGATCGCAACGAAACAGCATCTTGGGCTTGCGCCGCCCTGGGCACTAACGGTCGTATTCTGGTTAGGGGAGCGGATCAGTTGGGCATGATGACTTTTTTGAACAAATATCGTCAGATTGGTGGTGGCTTTGACGTCAATCGAGACGGTATCACCTTCTACAGAGAGAAGGAAAAACTATCTTCCATTACAGTTGAAACTGATGTTCACCCAGGATTTATGACCGACTGGCAACAACCACTAGTAGTTGTATTAACTCAAGCTGAAGGCAGGTCAGTTGTTCACGAGACCGTTTACCCATCTAGATTTGGGTATATAGAAGAATTAAACAAAATGGGTGCCAAGATTAAACTCTTCGAAGAATCACCAGAGATGATTAAATCTAAATTTGGTAAACGTAATTACCGACAGTCTGCCCAGATTGATGGACCAACTAAACTCCACGGTTCAGAGATGACAGTTCCAGATCTACGAGCGGGATTCTCATATATAGTCGCTGCTTTAATCGCAGATGGTGAAAGTACGATTCACGGATTCAGCGTTCTCCAGCGTGGCTATGAACACCTTGTTGCAAAACTTCAATCACTAGAAGCTGAGATTATTGAAGTCAAAGTCTAGAGAATCGGTTCTTCTTTCCAACTAAGAATTGCAAACGAACCAGTCGTTGGGAACTGCGGAGGAGGGTTAAGAGCCAAATAGGTGTCGTAAGTTTGAACCGTACTTCCGTAACCCGAAATAACTTGGTTGCTACCGTTTACCCAGCTCCAAGTCCACCAGGAAGCCGAGCCGATACCGCCGTAAACACTAATTTTAGTTTTGAGATTATTCGGGTAATATGGTCGAAAAACTTTCCCTTTTTGGCTCAAAAGGTACGCGTCGATATTAAGGTCGGCCTCCGAAGCTGAATTTACGGCTAAATCGCTCTGACTAATCAGCCCAAGGGCGACCGTACCGTCTTTGACAGTATAATTAATGTCGTTTTGTAGAAAGATATTAGTGTTAGTGCTTGTAGAATCAGGCAAGCGGCCGGAGGCCAAAGTAATGCGTGCGCCGATTGTTCCCCAAACCCAAGCGTTATCTTCAACAAAAATGACGCCATTAGTAGGTAAGGCACGATTAGTACTCTCCCAAACTACCGACTGCATTAGTGATCGTTTTCTGCCGTGATTAACACAGCTACCGCCAGTACCGCCGTTATCAAGCGAGGCGGTGACTTTACCGACGGTGATGGTATTACCGGCATTGAAACGCACGGCGTAGCCACTATGGGTTTTTTGACCTTGACCGTTAAGTAGAGTAGGCAAGTATATACCGCTAGCATTTGCCGCTAATTTCAGGTCGTTCAAATCGGTTGTCAGTTGGTTGAAATCTACTTGCGGGACCGGAAATTGCCAGTAGCTGGTCGGCCCGCCGATCCCCCAGACACCATTTTTGGTCGTACCGTTTCCGCCAAAACAGTTGGCTGGCACATAAGTATTAACGGCCGCAGCGACGATGCCGTTGGCAGTGCCATCAAAGTGGATACCTCGGTTAGAGTGAACCAACCCGTTAGTAGATTCGGTGTCGCCAAACCAGGCCTCGGAGTTGGTGACAAACGAGTATTGAGCAAACGAAGGGATGCCGAGCGTTGCAACTACTGTTCGCTTCTCCCCGCTAACTGTGACACCTTCCGCTCGTACCGAGACAACGGTATTGCTTCCCTGTGGTGGGGTAATTGTAATGTTGTAGCTACCCAACACTTCTCCCGCAGTATTCTTATAGGTGTGGGTGTACGGCCCGTAGGGCCCGTTGCCCTGGCAGGCCTGGCCATCGCAGTAATCCAGGTTGTTATGAGACAGATGCCAAAGATAGTAGTTAATACCCGCTTCGGCGATACTTAAAGCTTGGTTAGATTTTACTTGTCGTTTGACGATGGCGTAATTATTATAGTTTAGGCTCATTATCGCACCTGTGGTGATGAGCATTACTGCCGCAAAGGCCAAAAGCATCGGCAAGAAATAACCAGGCCTATTCTTAAAGGTCTTTTTCATAGGTTTGTCTTAAAGTTACGCAAAGTTATTTTCGTTGTCACTATTATCGGGCTTTTTAGAATGTTGCCTGAGTCGATAGCGCTTAGTGTTGGCTCAACGATTTTTATGCTCGAAACAGAAACGGGAAAGTTAAGTAACACGTTTTGGTCGTTGTAGTAGCGGAAAGCGGGGTTGTTCACAGCGTTAGTTGTCTTCCCCACCAAGGTATACACCTTAGCGTCAGCTTCGTTGTAGGTGTAATCTGGTGCTTGGCCTGTTGGTGGGATAACCGAGTATCTGAGGGCCGTGCCATCAAGATAAAATTTTATTTCGCTCGGAGCGTTATCAGCTACATTCGGGTAACCACGAATTTTAAAAATGGTTTCTGTTGCCTCCATGATAAGAGTTGAGCTACGCAAGACCCGGCTTAAACGATCGATTGCTAAGTTTAATTCTGTTTGTACAACTGACTGAGTCTCAACCAATTTATTATTGGAATAGCTTTTTATAATGGTGCTAGACACCAGACCTCCAAATAGGGAGACAATAAAGATAACAATAATTAACTCAAGTACGGAAAATCCCCCTTTTTTCATGACGAAACTATGAACCCATTAATTTGGGTTACTACCTGACCGTTTGAGTCAAGTAACAGATCCCATCCACCAGGGACCGCTCCAGAAAGATCAAACGTTGCCGTTACAGACTTCTGGTTCGGATCAACGTTAGTAAAAGAAGAGAGGATATCAGAGCTACCCGTTTTGCGAAGAAGCACGGTTGTATTACCCGTAAAATTGAATCCTTCTATTACGACCTCTACAGATACTCCGCTCGTACCCGATGCAGGGCTGACGCTCTCGATACGTGGCCAGTTGGAGTTGGTGGTAACAACCATCGTTACGTCTAGGGTTGTACCTGGATTAACGGAAACATTCTGGTACGGACTGGTACTTACAATGTAATAGCTACCACCAATCGTAAGCGCGTAACTATCCCACTCGATATTACTGAAAGTAATGGGACCGCCAGCACCCGTTTGGGTGTATATATTTTTAGGAGTATCTGGGTTGGTAGCGGTTAGTTTGCTTGACGTAGCCGTAACAGCGAGGCCGGCCAAAGGCAGCCCTGCCTGATCAGTAAGATTTACGGTCATATTTGACAGCAGATCGATAGATAACGTTTGGATAGTTACTTGCTGAACGTTGATATCGACATCTGGCTGGATCTGATTGGGATTCTGACTAGTCCGACTCGTAGTAAAGTCTGTCGAATACCCTGTTTTAGTAGCAACGATGTGGTAACCGTTTTGGTTGTCTGGCAATAAGTTAGCAACAAAAACATAACCCTGATCGTTGGTTAGGCCCGTCAAGGAAATATTGACTTCGGTATTTTCGATTGTCACCGTAGCCGAAGCAACTGGAAGTCCTTGGGCATTAATAACCTTAACAAGCATCATCCCTGTCTGCGAAGGCGTCTCCGCAGCTTTGGCGGCGGCGTTACTCGAAAGCTTAACTAAAACCGTTGGAGTACCTACCTTCAAAGCCTCTACGTTGACTCTTTTATAATCCATTGGTACAGGGTCATAGGTTGAAGAAGTACCGCCATCCGTACAGCTCCAAAGAGAGGGGTTGTCATCAACGGGTATCACACAGCCGTCAAACGGATCATCCACGAAGATTATGGCAGTATTGAGAGTGAAACTCACCCCACCTCTAGTTACGGTTTGGCTGTCAGGAATGCTTCCCTGGGGGAGAATCGTACCACCTTGAGTAGAAAGAGAGTCGTAGGGTAGGTTACGTAGGTACTCTAGCTGCTCATTGGCTAATGCCCCAGCCATAGTTCGAATTTTGCCGGAGTTAGTGGCATTAAGCATCACCAAGAATGATCCAATTACCGCACCGAAAATGACAGTGATTACAAAAGCATCAATAATTAATTCAATAAGAGTAAATCCGCTCTTTTTGCAGCCAACGTTATGGGAGGAATGGATTGCTCTTGCCAAAGTTACCCTCCTTGGTTACGTCTGGAGCCTCGGCATAAGTCTGGTAGCCATCAAACAAAGTCTTGGCTTGGCTTAGAAGATCTTTTACTGATCCAGAAAATTCTAGCTTACTGGAAGGCGTCCAGAAAACTTTACCGCTAATAGTAGCCGTGGATTTACCAGCGGTTTTAGTTAGATCAATACTAGTGACGGTGTTCCAACGAATGAAAGTTTTTAATTTTGTTAGGAGAGTAAGCGTTGTTGGGTAGTCCCACTCACCACTTAGGGAAAAGTCTGTTCCTGTGCCAGTACCTGAACTAGTAATAATCGGTTGCGTGCCTCCTGCTGAGCCAGATCCGGGTTTTATATCATTCTCATCTTTTGGCGCAGCAGGGGCTGCAACCTGAGAAGCTAAAGCCCCCTCTGAAAATGGAACGGTGATAGTGGCATTGAGTCCCAAGCTCCGAGTCAAGCCGTCAAACTGGAGCAAGAGCAGATCTGCTGATGGTGAGCTAGGCAGAGCGGTATTAGCGGTATCATATAGATCGGCTACGGTCGTTTTAGCGGCTACCAAGTCTTTAACGGTAGAAGCTTCCGTTTGGCTGGATTTTATCTGCTCTGCCAAGTCGTTGGATTGAGCTTTATTTTCGTTAAAGGTCTTGAGTACAGGAGGGAAGAAAAACCAAATAATGGCAATAGTGATAACCAAAAACAGGCCACTTATAACAAGGAAATATTTACTAGTAAGTAGGTGATGCATATTATTTTTTAGTTATTGAGACGCTAATGGAGAAGGTATAGGTTTTGTTAGTCTCTGAAGTGGACTCAGTTAAGCCAGTAATACTGGAGCTGGAAATTAATTTATTTGTGGCAAGCTTGTCTTTAAATAAAATTATTGAGCGTCGATCTGTAGACTCACCGCTAATAGTAGTTGTTGGGGGTTTAGTAGTGTCGCTACTTATTTTGATCGAAGTTAATTGGGTATTGGAAGGAGTAGATTCGGCAATAGCGTTTAGGACTAAATTCCAGTCATAACTAGATCGGTACGTAGAAGCATTCTTAACCCGGCTTTGGATAAAAGCAGCTTGGTTAAGGAGGGCTTTATCTTTATTCTTTTCGGCGGACAAGCGCTCAATCTCAGCCTGTTGGCTACCTAAGTTAATTTTCTGGGTGTAGTTGTAAGTCGCTAATCCAGCTATTCCTAACACCAGAGCAGAAGAGATAACTATATAAGCAAGAGTTACAACGTAAACTAGCGACTTCAGGCCCTTGCGTTGTTTAATTTCTGGTGGAACTAAATTAATCATTTTCTATATTATTCAGCACTTCTCATCGCTAGACCAATCGCATCAGCGAAGGTATGAGTTAACTCTACAGGAACTGGGAAATGATGGGTATCAACATTTCTAAATGGCTCGGCTAGAGTGGTTGGTAAACCAGTCTCTTTCTGAATAATTTCAGCAACATTGGGAATTCCGGCTCCTGTACCAGAAACAATGAGCTGTTCGATCTTCAATCCTGGACAGACACGGTTCTCAAAGAACTTGGTAATATGCACCAACTCGTCAAATACAGGTGCGAGCCTTTCACGCAGATCGGGTACGGGAGCGGTAATGGTTTGGGCGATCGTGTGAGTGCCCCAAGGAACAGTCGAGGTCACGCGCAAACTTTGACCCTCTGCTACTGATGCCCCAGTTCCTCCAACGCCCATGTCGACAACTATTCGGGCTTTCTGATCGTTTGCGGGCATGACAGAGCGGATGATAGCCCCCGGTTTGATATCAATTCCAGATAATTCCAGATGAGCTTTTTCGCATAACTCAACTATCGAGTTAACCAAGGTCTTTCTTGTAGCGGCAGCAAAGACAGTTATCTGTGGCAAGTTCGATGTACTAGGTCTAGCTGGAACCTCCTTAGCGGACTTTATGGAGTCAGCGTCCAGAAGCTTGCTAGCAGTTGCCTGATCAATTGGCTTACACTTACTGGAAACTTTTTCGTAATCAATGTGGTAGTCATCGGGATTAATCGATAGTCGTTCCGCTAATTCAAAAGGCAAAGCCTTCTCTAGCTCATCCTTAGGCAGGTCTGGCATAGTCAAGGTGGCGGAGAAGATTACAGATTCCGGTAGGGCAAACATCGCCTTCCGAGTGGTGATAGAGTGCGGTTTGGCAATTCTCATGGCCTCGTCAACCGTCTTGGCGATTTCGTCCACATTGTCGATTTTATCTATCTTCCAAGACCCGGGCGGGATATTTGCTAGATGCATTCCCTGCAAGCGAAAACGCTTACCTAAATGCTCAAGACTAGCAATCTTGACCGTTTCGTGACCAATATCAACACCAACCACAACTTGTCCCAAATTCCCTCCCTAAATACATCTTGCCGTGTCGCTTGGTTGTCGTCAAATCTAGAAGGCGTTTACCAAACTGTAGATCGGTCCAAGGACCGAGGCAACAACAAAACCGATTCCGACACCCATAACGATTAACATAATTGGTTCAAGTAGGGTCGTTAAGTTTTTTGACATCGTATCTACTTCCTTGTCGTAAAAATTAGCGACATCTAGTAAAACTGACTCCATGCTACCAGATTCCTCACCCAAACTAATGAGCTGACTAACCATAGGTGGAAAAAGTGGCTCTTTACTGACCGAAGTCGACATCATTTTGCCAGACTCAACCTCATGTTGGATCCGTTCGAAGGCCCGATCGTAGTGAACGTTACTAATGGTCTTACGTATGATTTCTAAAGATTCCAAGATTGGCAGACTGGCCTTGATTAACATTGCCATTGTTCGGGCAAAACGAGCCATATAAACCTTCTTGGTTAAACCGCCAAAGATTGGTACAGAGAATTTGAATTTGTCGTAGACTTCTCGACCAGATGGAGTACCAACAACAATCTTCAACAAAAAGTATAGTCCGATCAGGACCGGGATGATGATCCAGTAATAACCACGGAGTATCTTACTCAGACCAAGCAAAAGACGAGTTAGTAGAGGTAGGGTAGCCCCAGACTCTGTGAATATACTTTGCAAAGATGGGATAACAAAAACAACGATTAAGAC
>JANLIQ010000064.1 GCA_024654065.1 Candidatus Berkelbacteria bacterium
GGAGGTAGCACACATGTCTGACACCGGTATTACTGTCCTCGGTCTCGTTGTAATGGCTGTCCTATTGCTTCGTTGGCTATATTGGGAGCGTCGCTTGCGGCAACCGCGGCAAGGAACCGATGATGACTGACCTCGCAAGGACCTGCGGCTCCTGTACCGCCTGCTGTAAAACGCACGAGGTCGTCGAGCTACACAAGCGGGCTGGGAAGTGGTGCCAATTCCGAGTAAAGGAACACGGATGCCGTATCTACGAGAAACGTCCCCGAGGCTGTGTCGAATTCAAGTGCCAGTGGCTGAAAGGTCATGGCGAGGAATCCGACCGCCCCGACCGAACCGGCATTGTCATCGATTTTCTTCCTCTGAAATCAATCGGTAAGATGATGGTGTTGTACGAGGGGACAATCGGAGCATTTGGTAGTGAGTATGGGAAAGCTCTTGCCGCCCACTATGTCAGTCTCGGGTACCCTGTCTTGCAAAAATATCAGTCAAGCAAGGAGGTGCTTCTGATACCGCGAACGTTGCAAACTCCTCTTGAGAAGCTCAAAGAGCTTGCCGGTGTCAAGAGACGGGTTCTGATTGTGGAGGCCCGATGAAAGTCCGTAACTGTATATCAGCAACGGACTTTCTTTTTATTCCACTAAACAGATTCGAACATCTTCTATCACCACAAGAGTACTTCCATTTTTATAGTCGCTTCGCTCCTTAAAAATTAGGTCGCCAGCGAACTAAACCCACTACAATCCCACGCCCATAGCGGCTGCTGTTGCCCAATCAGTAAAGCTAAAACTATAGGGGAAATTGAATTTGACTTCTATTTCTATCACCGCAACGACTGTAATCAAGAAAAGCGTGAAGTTAATGAGTCCACTTGTAGTTTCCTGGGGATTCGATTTCATTGGATAAGTATCACATCGTCAGCTTCTTTCTGTTTCCAAACAAATTCGAACATCCTTTATCCGGCAGAGAAAGAAGTGTTGACTTCACCCTGTATACTGGGCTAAAGCCTTACGACTTTATAACCACCTAATAAAAATCTATGTTTTGGAGAAAACAAGAGAAACCAAGAGTAGTGTCTTTCAAGATAGCGAATTACGCTGAGGAGGAAGAGAGGACTCATGATGCGGCGCTTCGATTTGAAGCCGCCCTTCCCCCGCTTGGCGCGCTTCCTGGGCGCTCCGACGGGCCAAGTGACACATTTGAAGCGGTAATGTATAAAAAGGATTTGACGGTACAAGAAATAATCGACGCTCTTGAAAAACGTGGTCTCCATGCAACCCTTATAGAGGAAGAAGATCCAGTAGAGAAATAGACAGCTCAACTATGTGTGAGCCGGACAGTTCGAACCTATTGGTGTTTCCAAGCTATTGAACCATTACGCAAAATTTGACTCAAAAGAATTGAGGCTGTATTGTTTCACTCGGACAACAACTCTACGAGGTGACAAATGAACCTGATACGTAGTTTTAGACAATTGCTGAATAGCATTAAGCGCAAAATTCGGCGACAGCTAGTGCGACTCGCCGAATGGTATCTGAAATCAACTTATGGGTTTCGGTGTGCTCGCTGTCACTCGCCGACACCAGTCTTGCATATCGGCAAATTCTGCGACGATTGCCTAATTTCCGCATGCCAGCGCGTTCTCAATCCATCTGACATCTATTAAGGGAGGTGGTGATGAAAACCGCTCTGACAGTAACGCGGGACAAACCTCCAGAGAAGTCAGGAGGCATGCAAGAAAAAGAAATCGTCGTTCTTGCCAAATGCGTAATTAGAATTGGGTATGTCTGTACGGTCTACTTCCCGAGTCACGATGATGCCGATTCATATCGGGCTCACAGGTTGTATCACCAACAAAACGCCAAGGTCGTAAAAATACGGCAAAAAGGCGGCCTCGATCTTGAAATGACAACTGGTCCGGCAAAAGGAAGTATTTCTGAAAACGTCGATCCAACGAATTTGTTCTTTTGGGGACCATTCGGTTCGTCAACCGGAGTTGGATAACTCCACCCCCGCTCCGGCGGGGTTCGTCTTTTTTATACTAACCACGTCCGAACATCCTCCCTATCCGCATTGCCCTCACCTTTCCTGCCGACGGACATCTTGGTTTCCTCTATTAAAACAAAGAGGTCCGGCACTGTGTGCCGGACCGTTCTATAAATTTTCATGTTCAAACCTTTTCGATTCTGCCCGCCATCTCTGTGGCTTTTGCCGCGAGTGCCCGCAAATCCTGGCAAAGGCCGCTGCGTTCTCCATCGGAACGGCTTTCCGAATACAACTCGGCTGTCGGCATATCGAGGAAGGTGTCTAACCGTACCAGACTCTGCGATGCAAACGTGCGTAGCGAATCGAACTGGCGAGCTTTCCTCGTCTGCCTCCCTGCACCGGCGGTCAAACTAAGACCGCGACGGACACCAAGCACGTGGCGACGGGCATGCACG
>JANLIQ010000073.1 GCA_024654065.1 Candidatus Berkelbacteria bacterium
AGGCGACCTCAAGGCCGCCGAGATGGCCTATCAGACTGCTGCCAAAGTATTGCCAAATCTTGTGGCCGATGATGTGCCAGTCGGGCCAGGCGAAACAGCCAACACCGCAATCGGACAATTTGGCCGGATTAGTCTTCAAACTGGCAAGCCGCATCATGAGCTAATGACTAAGTTAGGTTGGCTAGATTTGAAAACGGCCGCCGAATTTTCCGGCTCTCGTTTTCGTTACCTCAAAGGCAATGCCGCCTGGGCCCATTTACAGATCATGGGCGAAGCCCTGCGCCTAGCCGTCCATCACGGTTTTACCCCAGTTATTCCGCCAGTCATGACGAGGACAGAAACGCTCGAGAAAGCTGGCTTCCTGCCTTTTGCCGAAGATGATTTTTTCAAGATTGAGGGCGATGACCTGCTCTTAACCGGAACGAGCGAGCAAACCCTCTTGGCTTTAATGGCGGGTAAAACTTTCAAGGAAAGTGAGCTACCAATTCGCTTAGTCGGTTTTTCGACTTGTTTCCGAAGAGAAGTGGGTTCTTACGGCAAGGATGTTGAGGGAATGTTCCGCCAACACCAATTCGATAAAGTCGAGATGGTTTCAATTACCACGCCTGAAACAGCGATCGAAGAGCACGAGTTCCTCGTCTCGATGGAAGAAATGTTCGTCAAGAAGTTGGGCTTACCGTATCAGAAGGTTTTGATCGGGAGCGGCGATTTAGGGCCAACGGCGGTCAAAAAGATTGATATCGAGGCCTGGTTTCCGTCGCAAGGGCGTTATCGCGAAACCCATTCGGCCAGTAACTGTACCGATTTTCAGGCTCGGCGACTGGGCATTAAATACCGAACCCTTGACGGCCAAGAGCGGCTGACTCACACCCTCAATGGCACGCTGGCAACCGAGCGATTGCTTATTTCATACATCGAGAACAACCAACGGCCTGACGGTTCGGTTAATCTGCCCCGTCATTGGCGAGTCTAGCATGTCTCTATTGAGTCGTATTTTTGGCGACGCTAATAAAAAGGAAGTCGGTCGTTTTCAGGCCGTCGTTGATGAGACTAACGCAATTGAGGCAGAGCTTGAAGCTAAGACTGATCTTGAGCTTAAAGAGTTTTCGCTTGAACTCAAGGACGAGCTTTCCAGTACAGCGGCCACTATTTTTGCTGACACCGAAATAATCCCCGACCGCCAAGAACGCAACAAGGAACGCAAAAAATTGATTAACAGTATCCTGCAACCAAAAGAAGCATATGCCTATGCCCTGGTGCGCGAAGCGGCCAAGCGAACGATTGGCTTACGGCATTACGATGTCCAAATCCTGGGAGCAACCGTCTTAAACCAAGGCCAAATCAGTGAAATGAAAACTGGCGAAGGTAAAACGCTGGTGGCCAGCTTGCCGCTCTACTTAAACGCCCTGACTGGCCTCGGTGCCCATTTGGTGACGGTCAACGATTACTTGGCCCGACGCGACGCCGGCTGGATGGCCCCGGTTTACACCTTCCTCGGCTTGTCTATCGGTGTGATTGGACCGCAATTCTCTTATTTGTTTGATCCCGAAGCCAACAGCGGTGAGACGGATGAGCGGCTGAAGCATTTTCGGACTGTCTCGCGCCAAGAAGCTTATCGAGCCGATATCACCTACGGGACGAATAATGAATTCGGTTTTGATTACCTGCGTGACAATATGGTCCAAACCGCCGCCCAGATGTCTCAAAGAGAATTAGCATATGCTATCGTTGATGAAGTCGACTCAATCTTGATCGATGAAGCTCGAACGCCGTTGATTATCTCCGCTCCCAGCTCAGAATCAGCTGAACTCTACCAAACTTACGCTAAGATTATCCCCAAACTGAAGAAGGAAACTGACTTTACGGTTGATGAGAAAGCACATGCTGCCTCTCTTACCTCTGACGGTATTGCTCGCCTGGAAACGCTGATCGGTGTCGAAAATCTTTACGCGCCCGAGCATGTGGAATTAGTTCATCATGTCGACTCCGCTTTAAAAGCATATACTCTTTACCTCAAAAATAAAGAATATGTTGTCAAAGACGGCGAAATTGTTATTGTCGACGAATTTACTGGCCGTATGTTACAAGGTCGCCGTTACTCGTCTGGTCTCCATCAAGCGATTGAAGCCAAAGAAGGCGTCGCTGTTAAAGAAGAGTCAGTCACGCTAGCGACAGTGACTTTCCAGAATTATTTTCGTCTTTACGCCAAGCTCGCTGGTATGACCGGCACGGCCGTGACCGAAGCGGAAGAATTTTCTAAAATCTATAATTTGGAGGTGGTCGTCATTCCGACTCATCGACCGCTGACGAGAATCGACCGCCAGGATGTCATTTTCAAAACCGAGACCGCTAAATTTAATGCCGTTACTGCCCTCATCAAAGAACGCAATCTTGATGGTCAACCGGTGCTGGTGGGTACGGTCTCAATCGCTAAG
>JANLIQ010000036.1 GCA_024654065.1 Candidatus Berkelbacteria bacterium
TTTTTGTTGTCGTAATAATGCTGGTGTCATTTGTCAACGGTTAGTTGTGTCCCATATTGTAAAGTAATTTGGTTGGCTAATCAATCGATCTGGCGCTCACCATTTAGATATTCGGCTGCAACTTCCGGACTAAAAACATCTATGACAACACCGCTACCCATCTCGTAACCACCGAAGTTACCTAATCTTGGAGCGATCTCAAGGTGCCATCGGTAAAATTCTGCCTCCTCAAGTGCGTTGGGCGCTGAATGAATGAAGAAATTGAGAGCGGGCTCATTTAAGGCAGTATTAATTTTTTCCATTGCTTTTGTCAGAACCGGAATCAAGGAAGCTAATTGGTTAGCAGAAATTTTATCAAAACGGCTTAGCTGGTACTTTGGGACGATCCAGGTTTCAAATGGGAAACGAGCAGCGTATTGAACAAAAGCAATATAATGATCGTTTTCAGCGATAATTCGTTTGTTGAATTTTTGTTCGTGGGAGATCGTATCATCAAATGGACTTCGACTATTAAGCTCAAAGTAACGTTGACACTCGACAAGCTCACGAGAAACTAAATTAGGAATAATATTTGAGGAAAAGATCTGGGCGTGGGGATGAACGATCGAGGCACCAGCTGCTGACTTTTCGTTATAGATAGCCATGGTGTACTCGTTATTACAGATTTTATTGAAATGTTCGTATCGTTTTTTGATCATAACCAGTAAATCTCGCCAAGTATTGTGATCAAACTTTGGTAGTGGTCGATCGTGGTCTTTGACTATTATTACATCATGTCCACCAAGCGATGGTTTGGCTAAGAAAAAATCATTTTCAACTTTATAAGAGCGTTCGCTACAACGAGTGGAATCTTCAACAAAAGCAGGATATTTGTTAGGAATAACGTAAACCAGATCAGTCTCATAGTGTTTGAGTCGATTCTTAGTGTAGTTATCACTACCGATGCAAAATGGACAGTTATCTTTTGAGATTGGCGATGGTTGGCTGGCACTTACAAATTCACTCGGACGTTTTGCTCGTTCCGGAGCTATAACAACCCAATCTCCCGTGATAATATTCTGTCTTAACTGCGGCATCCTAATTAATAGGATATCACTCTTGAGCGATGAAGACTTGACTTAAAGCAATTGCCACGGCATCAGCAGCGTCGTCACCTAGTTTCTTTTTCTCATCGATATTAAAATAATGTCGAATAAAATTCTGAACATCTTTTTTCTTAGCCTTGCCGTTACCAAGTAAAACTTTTTTTAAACGTAATGGTGCAATTTCGACAACCTCGATATTGGCTTGCGCGGCAGCAAGTAAAACCACCCCACGAGCTTGACCAACCGAAAAAGCTGAGGTGATATTTCGTGCAAAAAACAAAGTTTCAATTGCCATTAGATCTGGCTTTATTTCGTTTAATCTTTTAACTATTTCGTAATATATAAATGAAAGTTTCTGTGGTTCAGGAGAATTGGGTGTTGTAATAATGCAGTCGTAATGGATTAAGTGAGGTTTATCCTTAATAATCTCAATTAGTCCCAAACCTAATCTTCCCGACCCCGGGTCAATGCCTAAAATTCGTTTTCCCCTCATCAGCATCCAAGTGTACTTGGATAATTTTCAATCCGCCAGCTGGCGGAGCAATTTTCAGTTTTCAAAAAGCAGTGCTTGACAGCGCCGAGGGGGGTAGAGTCAAAGTATGGAAGCACGGAAAATAATTCTTTGGGCGATTGTAGCGTTAGTAATTGGGGCGGGGCTTGGTTTTGGTTTTCGCGATAGAATTGCAAGCTTCCTAAACCTTGAGGCAAAACAGGCTAGTTTTTCCTGATTGACAAGGATCCGACTGGCAAGTGCCCCCGCCAAAATTTTGGACCGGGAATGGTTGCGCCACTACCAGCGAGTGGACTGTCGGTGATTGGACTTTTTATCAAAACTGTTTGGTCAATGCCAGAAAGAATCCTCCACCGACGCCTCCGAAATATGGCATAACTAGGGATGAATATGCCAGCTGTGCTCAACAAACCGAAAAAGGCCACCCACGCTAGTCGTAAGTATTCTGAACGAGTTTAATTTGCTATTGCGACATCGCTTCCACCTGCTAGTATGAATGAATAATGGAAGATAAAATTCTCGAAAAGCTTATTGCTCACGATCAGCGTTTTGATGCTGTCGATCAGCGTTTTGATGCTGTCGATCAGCGTTTTGATGCTCACGATCAGCGTTTTGATGCTGTCGATCAACATCTGAAAGAGATTGGCGACAGACTTAGAAATCACGAAACTCGCCTAATGAGCATCGAGGAGAATATGGCGACTAAAAGCGACCTAGCCGAGCTTCGTAATGCCATTATGAATGGTCTCGATAAACAAATGGTGATTTTACAACGACTCGATCAAGAGCGAGTCGTTGCTACTCACCGTCTCGATCAACTCGAAGCTAGGGTCGGTGCTGACTAAGTGAAGATCTCAAAGTTGCTGGCGACTCGAGTCACATCGTCAAGCTCTTCCAACGCTTCCGCCAATTTGATAATTTTTTCGGCTAATTTCTCGTCGGTAATTGGGACGTTGGCGATGGGGTGGTACTGAAAGCTGACATCGTGGCTCGAAAAACCAGTTTCGGCTAATTGGTGCCGAACCTGCTCCAGCTCTTTAGGGTCGGTGTAAACAAAAACTCTTTCATTATCGGTTTCAAAATCTTGGGCCCCGGCATCAATTGCCGCTAATTCCAATGAATCCGGCTGATCAGTTTCAAAAACAATTTGACCCCTTCGATTAAATAAATAACCGACCGAACCAGATTCAGCTAACTTTCCACCGTGTTTATTTAAAACCGCTCGAATATCGCCGGTTGATCGATTGTGATTATCGGTGGCGGCTTCAATTAGAAAACCAGTACCGCCCGGACCATATGCCTCAAAAATTATTTCTTCCAATTTAGCGGCATCACTACCCTTGGCTTTATCGATGGCTCGCTCGATATTGTCTTTGGGCATATTAGCACTGTGGGCTTGGTCAATTGCAACTCGAAGCTGAAAATTCAGACCAGGATCGGTTCCGTGTCGAGCGGCCACCGTAATGGCTCGAGACAGCTTACTAAAAACCGCACCGCGTTTAGCATCCGCTGCGCCTTTCTGATGTTTTATACTTGACCATTTGGAATGACCGCTCATTTACCCTGTAATTTTAGCTTAAATTCATTCTGTTCGGTAGTCATAGGCGACAACATTACAGTCCTGTTTTGTAGGAATAACTATTTAGTGTTATGTCAAAACGAACTGCTCCATCTTGGTCGGTTCGTAAAACTGGAATATTTAAATTCTTTAGACGATCAAGAATTTCTTGATGTGGGTGACCATACGAGTTTCCCTTGCCTACTGAAATAGCAGTAATTTCTGGATTAACTATTTTAAGGAATTCTTCACTTGAAGCTGTATGGGAACCGTGATGGGAAACTTTTAGAATATTTGCATGGCGTAATACCCCTCTAGCAATCATTTCTTGTTCTTGAGGAGTTTCAGCATCACCTGTCAAAAGAAAAGTTTCTGAACCGTACTGCCAGAACATTACAACACTAGTCGCATTTTGCGATTCGGGAGTTATACCGTCGTAATTTTGTAGGGGAGAAATGACAATACCTTGCAATGAGCCAAAACTTATCTTTGAGCCTGCCATAATTTTTTCGGTTGGGATATGTTTTTCAGCAATCAAACTAAGGAACGTTAGATAAGTCTTTGTCGTTCCAACGGCACCCGTTAGCCAAATTTTGTCGACCTTGTAATGTTTAAGTACTTCATTTAAGCCTCCCATGTGGTCAGCATCATCGTGAGTCGAAATAACTAAATCTATCTCTTTGTCTGTTAAGGGTAATGTTTTAGAGAGCTCCGACAATACTGCTGATCCCCGACCACCATCGACTAATATTTGTTGATGTTCTGGTGTATCGATTAAGATCGAATCTCCTTGACCGATATCTAATATCCACAAATGAAGTGAGCCATCGTTATTCTCAACTGCCTGGTATTGAGATGCACCAAAAGTAATTAAGAGCAATCCAGCAATAGCGATAATAAACTGAATTACCTTATTAGATTTCATCTTCTTTAGCAGATAATCGATCAAACAGATCGTATTGTAACGGTCGTTTAATATTTAACCATTCCAAACCACCAACAATTAAGACCATAAAAGCTGCAATTATCCAGGCTGGTAATGTGAGATTGGTTGAGGCAAATTGCCAAGAAGCAAGTTTTTCGCTGATCCAAACGGTCCAAAATAGTAGGGGCCAACTAGCCAGCATAATTGTGTTGCCAAGTATCGGTACAATCATTAGCGCAGCGCCAATAATGCCAATTGCCATTGCTAGGGGAATAAGTGGTAAAACGAGAATGTTCGCCAGTGGTGAAATAACCGACAGTCGTTCAAAGTGCCCGATAATTAGTGGAGTAGTGAGGATTATTGCGGCAAAAGTTTCCGCTAAAATTTGCCGTAAGGTAACAGGCAGCTTAGTTTTGGAAAATAGTCTATTAAGGTATGGGGAAAGCCGAATTAAGCCGTAAGTAGCACCAACAGACAGCTGGAACCCAACATCAAAAACTATTTTTGGTTCAAACAAAACTAAGATTGCAGTGGCAAAGATTAGGATATTAATAGCTTTGTTCGGGCGACCTAAGTATTTAGCTAAAAGTACCGTTAGAGCCATTGTTGCTGCTCGTAAGATTGAAGCTGGAGCACCGGTAATAATTACAAAAACCATAATTAAACCTGCTGAAACCCAAAGAGCTTTACGTCCCATAATAGGCCAGAAAATACTTAAAGCGTTTGCGGTAAGAATTGTTAGGTTATATCCAGATACGGCAATAATGTGAGTTAAACCAACAGCCCGAAATGTATTTATAAGATCCTGATCAAGTTTAACCCTATTGCCAAGTAATATTCCTGACATTAGTGAACCCTGTGGTTCGGGAAGAGCAAAAGAAATTTTATCGACGATTAAATCACGTAGATGACCCAAGGAATCTGATATTTTTCCGATAATAGCTAAATTTAGCCAGACTTCACCGGAAGTAACTTGCCATAAAAACGCCCCGAAAGTTAAGCCAAACAAACTCCAAGCAATTGTTTCAATGGGTTCGGATTGACCACTTAGGGCAACAATCAGCCAAAGAACGGAAATCCAACCTATTATTAAACGGTCAACATCAATATAAGAACCTATTGTTGCCCCACCAATAACAGCCAGGCAAGTAAGGGCAAATTTTCGGGAAGGGGTTAGCCACGCCATGGTCGAAACTTAACAGAATTATCTGCGAGTAACACTACCTCGTTTTGATCGTTTCGATTTGATTAGCAATGTCTAGAACGCCGTATTCGGCATCGAAAGGTGAGTAGTAGTCTGCAACCAATTTAGCATCCCGGGCGGCGTTATATGGAGCGGCATTTACTCCAGATTCTTTAAACATCGGTAAGTCGCCCTTAGAGTCACCAACCGAAATGCATTCCTCCTTCGAAACCCCTTCAAGATGTTGGATGTAGCGCATCCCGACGGCTTTATCCACCCCCGCCAATAGCTGTAGACCGCCTTCGGAAACATCAGCTCCCCGATCTATCATTGTTGTTGGTAGCCCTCGTTCAACAAGCTCCTCTCGGATGCGTGCTAGTACCTGATGACCAGTTGTTCCAGAGTCGCGATGCAAATTAAATGTTAGAGCCGATACTTTTGGTTCGGCATAACCAAGGTTTGTGTCGATATATTCACGTTTCACCACCTCTAAACACACTTGCATTGCTTGCCATTCATCTTCTAGGATGTCGGGATTACGTTTCATTTCCCACTGGCCATCAGCATTTTTCTCGATCATTATTGCTCCACCCTCGGTCATAGCCCCACGTAGTATCACACCACGTCTCTCAAAATCTTCTAGGACTCTAACTGTTTCTGGTGCAGAACGATTGGTGTTGAGGATAATCTTCATTGATCGCGAAAGAGAGCCGAGCTTATTGGCCAGCATCTGAATCGTCTCGTCGTCAGGGGCACGCCTATCTACACCAGGGTATATGCACTCATCAATATCTATCGACAGCAATTGAGCATTTTTAACCTGTTCCTGTTTGGTGTTCCAATGGCCTCCAAATGCTTCAACGCTTTTGATAAATTCACCTCGAGTTCGAGTCGTTCGTAATACTCGTTCGATATCTGTTGGTGAAGTTCGCACAATTCCGGATGGGTCGTGGTTTATAGCCAAAGAGATTGCTCTTCCCCCGTCTTGTGTGTCGCTGTAGACGATCTCCACCCCTGGAATATTAGTCAGTATTCTTTCTTGGTAACGCAGGACATCTGGATTATCCGAGCTACGAAAAACATCAACCTGATGATCCTTGACGCCAAGTCCAGCCATCAATATCTGACGAGCTAGCTTCTCGTCTTCTCCGGCTTGTTCACTACTGTCCCTAAAAGCAATTATGGAAGATTCAATGTTTTGATCTAGTCCTTGTCTCAGCTCGGCCAAGACTGCCGAGAGCGATTCCTTTAATTCCGGTCGGAGAGATTCAGATTCATCAAGCGGTGCCTGGTCGATAGCATACTCAGAGTTAGAAATTGGGCTGTCTGCTTCGTTCATTACCTTCACTTTTCCGGAAAACTGGTTATTCGGCAAGTAGTAGCTAGAACAATGTGGTCTTTTAAACTAAAATATCAATCATCGTCATGAAAAAACCAACCAGCCCTAAGTTAAGTCGTCTCGAAAAAGAATTAGCCGCTGAACACGAGGCCAAGTTGCGCCTGGCGGCCGAGTTCTCAAATTACCAGAAAAGGGTCGAAGTTGAGCGGGCGAGTTTAGCTAAGCACGCCAGCCGGGACTTGCTGGAAAAACTTTTCCCTATTTTTGATAATTTTTACCGGGCCAGCATGCACGCGCCGGAAGTCAGTTTGGAAGATCTGCCAAACTTGACCGAAGGTGATTACCAAAAGATTTTTAATTACTTCTCTGGCCTGCGTTTGATTGAGCGTCAGCTCGAACAAGTTTTGGGCGAAGCTGGATTGAAGCGGATTCCGACTGCCGACCAACCATTTGACCACAATCTCCACGAAGCCATCTCCCACGAACCGTCTATTGAAATCCCCGCCGATCATATCATCGCTGAAATCGAAGCCGGCTGGACCATCGACGACACGGTCATCAAACCCGCCAAAGTCCGGGTTTCAAAGGGGTAAAGAAAGCCCGGCCGAAGCCGGGGTTTGGGTCTGTCCAGGAAGGGACGGAAGTGAATTGTGTCTGGCTCGTCCGCTGACTACGCTGGTCGGTAGGTTCGACACAACCGAATGAACCGGTTGTAGTTATCGAACAAACGAAGGAGCTCGGGCTCCTCGATTCCGGCGAACGATTCGTAGCTCAGCTCTTTGCCAGGACCAAGTTGCTCAACCGCCTGTCGGACGGCGTGGTGGATCAGAGTGATCCAGCCGAAGTTAATCGCCGCTTCGACAAGTTCGTTACCGAGTTCGTCGATGAAGCCCTGGCACAGCAATTGGGCGAATAAGATCTCGTCCTCGCAGACGGTCCTAGCAAGAAGATTGGCGACGACCGCGAACATCGCTTGCTCCCGGGATTCTGAGAAAGAGAATTGGACGTCTTTGCTACAGTAAACATCCAAGTCGTCGTCAACCAGCACCGTTTTCAAGTCGGCATTGCCGAGCGCCTGCCAGCATCGACTGTCTTCGGCAAGTACTGCTCTTGAAGTAAGCCACTTTAACGCTTTCTCATACCCAAAGAGCATGCACTCGAGCGGAAGAGTTGCCCAGAAGGTTCTGCTTCGAGAGAGAGTTTCCAGGGCGTCGTATCGCTCTCGAAGGACCTCTGCCGCAGTTGTAGCAGATCGCTCGCGTCGCGCCGAGGGCTCGGTGCGAACTGGAATCTCCTCTCCGTCTTCGAACGGACGGATAAAGTCCGATATCCCGCCAATAACCGCAGTGGCCAGCTCGGGTTGGGCGAAAGAGTTCTCGTTTAGAGCCTCGCGAATTGAGTCCATTTGTTCATGTACCTCCACAAAATAAATCGATCAACTACTTACTGTAGTAGATTCTGTCATATTACCTCGAGAAAGTCAATAATTATTTGAGGATGAAACCCCCGACTTTGTCGCAAACGCTTGCTACTAATGTAGTAGTCGGGGGTTTACCGAAGGTGTTCTCAAAGTTCTTACCCAACGGAGTTTCGACGAATCTCCCAGCCGGCTACGCCGGCAAGATGTCCCCACCAGCTAGCGGGTAGTACTACGAGTAGGAACCACCGGCATATTGCGAGCTGCAGGACCAGGCCTTGCAAGCAAGCATTCTTTTGGCAAAGAAAAAGTTACGACGACTAACTAATTCTCTGGGGCACTGCTTTCGCCACCAGCATGGAGCGACGAAACTCCAGTAACCGCTCCTGTTTCATCGAATTCATAGAGTTTAACTTCGCAGTTTTTCAAATCAAGATCGGTAGTAAACTCATACGGCAAATCCTCGATATATCTTTGTAGGGGTTTGGACATACCGTTATGACCGACCATCAAAACATTACCACCCGCCTTCAATACCGGTAGAATATGCTGCTCGAAAAATGGAATAACTCGATTGTGAATATCTTCATAAGATTCGCCACCGTCAGCTTTTCCTGTCCATGTGAACCAGTTTCGTTCCTCTTCAACGGTGTACTTACCGTTAGCCCGATTTTTATAAGTTGTGCCCTCGACATCACCCCATCGCCGTTCTTTCAAATCATCGTGAAATGTCGGGTTGGTAGGACTTTCCAACTCACCTAAAATTATCTCCAGTGTCTCTCTCGCTCGTTTGAGAGGTGAGCCAACTGCTTTGTGGAATTGTAGATGTTTTACTAATTCCGCAGTCTGGCGCGCCTGATCCCTGCCAATATCATGGAGGGGTGTATCAAAATGTCCGGCGGTGATGTTATCAATGTTGGCTTGGGACAAGCCGTGACGAACAAAAGCAAGATATGACATAGTACAAGTTTATCATCAACAGGTTCAAAGATAAATCCGGCAATTATTTCCGGACAAGACGATAGGAGTAACCTCTAATAAAACTCAGTGGTAGTCGGGTAGATTATTGAAAAATATATCTATATACTTATCTGGTAACGTTCAGTAGGTGCACTATATGACAAAACAACTCGGACCAACTCCTGTCTCTCGTCCCTCTAGGATCTTGATCTCAGCAGCCTTTTGGCTGTACCGGGTTCCGATCATCGGACCAATCGTGTTCGCACTTGCCGAGTACGACGCGGGCCGATACGGACGACTTGATGCCAAGCGCAACTGGCCACCACCGAAGGCTTGATACCCACCCGCAACCCGTGCCCGTTCCTTCAAGTTGATGGAACGGGCCTCTCTTTGCCGTCGATAAAAATGTAAAGGTAATTTGGAGGCAAAGCTAAGCCGCGACTTCCGTGTCGCGGCTCAAAGGGATCCGTGGAATCAATGGCGCGGTCTAAGCCACCTCACAAGGATCTCGCTCGCCAGCATCTGACCCCGATGAATGAGCAGGGACTGTTTCCCTGCGTCATCGTAGTCGCTAGCGCGTCTGGCACCTAGCTCTTCCAAAAAGAGCTGTTGCAGAGTCACCTGCTTGTCGCCTGTTTCAAGGTGCTTCTGCCAGACTGCTCGTGCCTTGAGAAAGACACAGTACATCGTGCCGTTGCCGCCAACCTCGAT
>JANLIQ010000043.1 GCA_024654065.1 Candidatus Berkelbacteria bacterium
TAATCTCTCGTTCATAATACGTCAGTCTTGTCATGCATCTCCACACCTTCTAGTCGGCTTATATTAGCCGAAGTGTTTCGATGACTCTAGAATCTACCAAGTATCTCCATGACTTGATTATTGGTTTAAGCTCGCTGGAAAGTTCCTCGCCACAACTCTTAGAAGAGGCTGGTATTAGTTTTAACCACCCATTCGCCGACAATGTTACTAACGGAAGGATATACACAATTATTAGAGTGAATGAAAGTGGTCAGAGGGAAGTGGCTAGCATACCAATCAAAGATGGCCAAATCGACCTACTAAGCACTAAGCTCAGCCGGATTAATCCTAAAGGTAACGATCAGGACAATCTCCATGTCCTAAATCCAAATATCGCAGATATAAAGAAATACGTTAGCAGTATATTGGAAAGAATAGATTCGATCAGAGCCACAGCTACAGCGACACAGCCAAAGGCTCCAGACGAGCCTGAGCAAGCTACCGAACAAGAGGAGATTGAACCAGACAGTCCTGAGAAGGTTGAGGAGCAACCAGAAGCAAATGAGGCCGAATTAGGTGTTGGAGATACGTTCAAACTGTCAGAACAGTTCCGAACCGATGCTCAAGCAGCTGATTGGCGTCAGTATTTGGGTGATTCATTCTTTCATGACGTCGATGAGAATAAAAGAACTAAAAAGATAATGGAGAGTATATTTATAGTTTCCGATATTGATGACGACGGTTTTGCGACTCTCAAAGTACGAAAAAATGGTGGCTATTCTGAAGAAGAGGCAATTATCCCTACGGATTATTTAAAACAATTAACTGGAAAATAGTTTAGGTATAGAAATAGGTCGCCCCTTAACTCGGTTGAGTCTTGGGACGACCTATTGGGCGGTGAGGCGCTACTTTTTCTGCGCCTCGATGATGAGTTGGAAGAGCTGCTCGCTCTCTGTCTTCTCGTACCCTCGCTGTGCGAGGTGAATCGAGAAGACTTCGAGTCGGGATCTCACCGTCTCGAAGGCGGGTTTCTCTTTCTTGGTCTCGTTCCGGATGTCGTTGGCGGCCTTCGAATTTATGTCGCCGAGACCCGAGAGGAGTCCCATGACGTTTTTCGCGCCGACTCGCTTCTTCTCGGGGGCGGTCTCCTTGGGCTTCTCGCTCAAGGCCTTGTTGGCGTTGGCCAGACGTCCTTGGACCTCTGACAGCTCCCGTTCCAGCGAAGCGATCTTCTTGCGCTCTTCGGCGCAAGGCTCCTCCCCCCTGCAGGGGGAAACCGGCTCCGCCGTCATTGTCTTGAGCGGCGGGACAGGCACCTGTTTCGGCTCCTCCTTCTTCGGGGGTGCCGGAGGGGTGGGCGGATCGGTTGCCGCTCCCCACTGGGGACGTTCGCGGTAGGCTCCCCAGGCGGCGACCGCCGCCAGAGCGAGCAAGAAGATGATGATGATCGCCCCGAGGGGCGTTCCGAGCATGAGATCACTAAAGTTCATAGTTTCTTTCCGCCTCCTTAGCGGTGGATCCAGTAGCGTCGGCTGAAACCAACCAGCACGACGAGAGTCAGAACGAGGACCGACCAAGTGAGTCCATCGAACTTACCGTTGATCCCGGCGATGGCCGGAGTGGCGGCTTTCATGTCTTCCTCAAGCTTTTTCACCCGAGGGACCAGTCCGTCCTCCTTGCCATTGAGCTGGCTTTCGTGTTTCCACACCAGCTCGGAATGCTTGTCGAGGCGTTTGTCCTGAGCTTTGTCACGCGTCGCCTGCTGCTTTTTGAATTCAGCCAGCTGACGCGAGAAGCGAGCCATGCTCGCCTCTGCCCGGCGCATCCCGGCGTTGTCACTCCGACCTCGGCAGGTATTGTATTCCTGCTTTGACTCGAAGTAATGCCGCGCCGCCCGCTCGATGCCCTCGCGGGTCTCCCAGGCAGGTGCACTGACGGTGACCGCGCTTGACGCGGAAGCGGAGCTAGACGACGTCGTGGCAACCTTCGCCTCGTCGGCGATGTTGTCGATCTGCCCTTGCTGGCCATCCAGCTGGTCGACCGTCCCGCCCTGAACGGGCGGCGAGTTTTCGGGGATCTGTTGGGCCGTCGCCACGATGGCGACGGCGAGAACGACGAATGTAATTAGGAGCTTATTCAAGTCTCCCTCCTTGGCCGTCGCCGGCCGTTTTCTGGGTTTTCTGGTTGGAAAAAATCGCGGTAAGCCAGTCTCGCTAGCTAACCGTAACGACAGGATTGTAGCATATGCTACCAAAAAAGTCAAGGGATTTGGAGGTAGTTTTGGGATACCTTGCTCAATGCAACTCTGTCGCTGCCAAAACATGAATCTTTTTTCAGTTCCAGCAATTCTTTGTTTTACCATTCAAGAAATCACACCCATCTTCCCCCGTACAATCTCGCAGGGTGATTCCCGTCCCAGAGTTGTGAGAGGGCCGTATTTTATGGAAACAAAGAGCTAGATGGTACCAGGTTCAACTAAAAGCGCCAAAGAAGTGGCGATTCTACTTAACAGGTTTGAGGGCTTAGGGTTTGGGTCGGAGCGTTGGGAACGGAATCACCTCTTTTATTGAATGTTGGTTAGTAAGAATCATTACCATCCGATCAATTCCCATTCCCCAACCAGCAGTTGGGGGCATACCGTACTTTAGGGCTTCAATATAGTTTTCGTCTAACATTTGAGCCTCATCCCAACCTTCTGAACGCATCTTCATCTGCTGTTTGAAGCGTTCTTCCTGATCGATTGGATCATTAAGCTCGCAATAGGCGTTTACTAATTCGAATCCCCCAGCCGCTATAAGTTGAAATTTCTGGGCTGTTTCAGGGTCTTTCTCGTATCCCTTTGCTAATGGTGCTGTTGAAATTGGATAATCTGTTACGAAGGTTGGTGCGACAATATGCGGCCGAACCTCTTTTTTAAATAGTTCATCAACCAACTCACTCCAAACTTTTATCTTCTGACCTTCAAAGGTAATGTTTTTATTTTTAACGGAGTCGTTCAATTTAACGAATGTATCGGCCTCAGTAATGTCGATATCGGTTCCCTCTTTGATTAAGTCACGATATTTCTTAACGGCAAATTGACCGGAGAAATCTAGTTTCTGTTTTTGGTATTCAAAAGAAAGTTTACCTCCGTGGGTAGCTTTAACTAGCTCCTGAACAAGAGACTCTGTCACCTTCATCAGATCGTTATGAGTCTGGTACGCCCAGTAGAACTCACACATCGTAAATTCTGGGTTGTGCATATGGCTTAGACCTTCGTTACGGAAATCTGGGCCGATCTCAAATACCTTTTCAAAACCACCTACAACCAATCTCTTTAGGTAAAGCTCATCAGAAACTCTAAGGTAAAAATCAGCGTCTAAGGCGTTGTATTTAGTAACAAACGGTTTAGCCGTTGCTCCACCAGGAATAGGCTGCAAAACCGGGGTAGTAATTTCAATAAAACCATGGCGCTCCAAAAAGTTACGAACGGTGGAAATAACTTTGGAGCGAGTCTGAATAATCTTACGGGCTTCTTCATTT
>JANLIQ010000076.1 GCA_024654065.1 Candidatus Berkelbacteria bacterium
CGCCAGTCTCGTAGCTCTCGAGACAAAGCTGGATGAGTGTATCGGTCTCGAAGGGGGACCGAACCCGCTTCTTCGAATTCAAATCGCTCAAAGAGCAATTGCTCTGGCGATCAACATGGGTTCCGACAATCTGCCAGAGTTCCACAGGAACGTGCTAAGCTCCGGAATGGATCCGGAATTGGTCTTCGCAGTTCTTTCTACGAGGAACCTCCAACTCGTCGCGAAGTAGCCAGCTACTTCGCCCGCCCAGCTCTCCGCCACTAGGTTGGGGAGCTTTTTTAAGACCAGGGTAGTTCCCAATCAAAAGGCAACATAGTAACGCAAAGGTATTGTGTTTTGAAAATGGTGTATATTGGTATTAGACCTTCCCTGAGGTCTACAGAACGAGACGTAAGTCTCTCTGGAGTTGTTACGGGAGTGTGTTTGTTCGTTAAGTGCATCAAGAACAACAACGGCGAAAAGGCTACTAGTAAAAAGTTAAATGAGGTTGTTCTAAAAAACACAGCTGGATCCTTCCACGGGGTAAGTGTGTTTAGGGAGAGCGGTGGCGGAGTTTGCGCCTCGCCCGACGACAAAGAGCTCTTTGTCAACTTAACCCACCCTTGATGCAGAACGTGGAAGAAGTCCTCGTATACGCAAATATACGAGGCTTCTTTTTTACTCGGTTGTTTTACCGTCAAAATGCTCTTCGTGACCCTCTGCGACTTCTTTTGTAGCTGCTACTGTCCCATCTTTGTGGTTAGCAGGTGAATAAATTGTGTAAAGTTTAAGCGAGAGGGAGTCTGAAGTGTTAACTACATTATGCTTAGCTCCTGCTGGTACAACTACTGCATCCCCGTTAGAAACATCATATAGGTTACCGTCAACAATCGACTTCCCAGTTCCCTGCTCAAAACGGAAAAACTGGTCAACAGTATGAACTTCTTCGCCTATCTCTTCGCCTGGCTTAAGAGCCATTAATACCAGCTGGCTATGTGGCCCGGTATACAATACCCGACGAAAGTTCTCATTTTCTACTGTTAGTTTTTCAAGGTTTCCGTAGTATCCCTTCATAATCCTCCTTTCGATACAAATATACACCTATTCTAAAAAAGATTCTGATTAATGTCTATCTCGATGGTCTTCTGTTTACTTGTTTCGCCTCTTTTGATCGTAAATAGGCTTTTTGGAAGCTTAAGATAGTTCGCAAGCAGTACGATCGTTGCCTTGTTAGCCTTTCCTCCAACTGGCGGTTCGGTAACCGAAACTAAGTAATGTTTCGCGTCTATCTGCTCAACATTAGCGATTCTCGAACTTGGCTTAACTTTCACAAATATCTTCACCTTAATGACTGCTAATCTTCTCAGACATTTCTAATACTGCTTGCAGAACCTCGGGAAGCTCTTTGATACCTTCTACGCCAGAAAAATGTTCCCAATTATTATTCTTGATCAGCCTTGCTCCCAAATGTTGTTGAAATTCGTAAGCAGACTCAACACGGACGTAATTGTCCCTTTCTGAATAAACTGCAACGAAGTATGGGCAATGAAGTAAAATCTTCGGGTAATTTAAGCCTTTCTCATAATACTTTTGAAGAATTGGGATTGGATGCTTTAGCGCACCGCTAAATCCGGCTACCATCACTACCCCTCCGATCCTTTGGCTATCAGGTAGCGTTTCTAGATATTTCAAGATCGTAT
This sequence comes from Candidatus Berkelbacteria bacterium, assembly GCA_024654065.1. GTDB lineage: Bacteria > Patescibacteriota > UBA1384 > 2-12-FULL-50-11 > 2-12-FULL-50-11 > JANLIQ01. Next base: position 1,680 of record JANLIQ010000076.1, read on the forward strand.
AGCACCCCAAGCTGTGGCCAACTAGGTATGTCTCTTCGTCTGGTAGTCCGATAAGTTCTCTTAAGGTTAAAAGCCATTCATCCAGCTTTGGGAGTGCTGCGTGTGGCATTTGTGGCGCAAAAACCTGAAAGCCATTTCTCTCCAACTGTTGACGTAGCCACAGCTGCCAGCCCTCACCCGGCTTCCCTTCCCACCCATGAATAATTACCGCTCGCTTCATGGAGCTATGATACCAAATTATTTTAATCAGATTCTAAACTCCCAAAGAGAAGTCGCCTCTTGACTAAAAAGCAAGTTTCTTGTAATATTCTTGTCACGTGACATTGAGTCACTAAGGACGTACATACGATGTCAGATCTGTTCGTAGCCCCAACAAAACCTGGTTTCCAGGTCCTTCTCGACTCCATAAGCGAGCTCAGTTCGGATTCTCCTAAGCCCAACTCTGGACGTTTTGCGTTCAGCAACCTAGAGGCGCGGGCGAGGGAGTTCATCCCCCCGGAAAGACGACAGGAAGTTTGCGATGCCGTCTACGAGCTTGGAGACAAGATCGGGAATATGACGGACGGTTGCCTTCTACCAGACGCGATCACAGGCTTTCTTCTTCTTCAACTGGGGCCCGAAGAGCTAGCCGAGCTTCTCAAGAGTAAGGGTGGCAAGTGGGAGCTGAGGAAGTGCGAGCACCATTGCAACCAAGCTTATCACGCTTACACGACCGACCCCGAACGTCTACGCTCGTCGGCAGGCCGTGCCGCTGAGCAACTGGCAAACATGATTTTCTCCGATCTGACCGAGGTGTCGAGAGTACACTTCATCAGGCTGGAGTAACGGTTTTCCAACTGAATTGTTCGCGATTCAGACCCGTAACATGCGCTGGCTCCCGTGAGTCGGCGCATCTTTTAAAAGCAAAAAGCCGCCCAATGGACGACTTTATTGCTTTCTAATTATCTTGTTGTCTAAGTCTTGATTTCAATATCTACTCCCGCCGGCAGATCTAAATTCATCAATGCATCTAATGTCTTTGGATTAGGGTCTAATACGTCAATTATACGTTTGTGAATACGGATCTCGAACTGTTCACGAGCGTCTTTATGAACGAACGTTGAACGGTTTACCGTAACAAGAGACTTTTCCGTAGGCAACGGAATCGGACCGGCCACCACTGCGCCGGTTCGTTCCGCTGTTTCTATGATTTTTTTGGCACTCCGATCAATGACCCTGTAGTCGTAGGCTTTGAGCTTAATCCTTATCGAGCTTTTAGCTTGTTCACGTTTAGTGTTGGCCATTGATTAAAGTGCAATTGTTATTATTTTACTTAGTGATCTTAGTGACCACACCTGCGCCCACGGTTCGGCCACCTTCACGGATAGCGAATCGGAGCTTTTCTTCCATGGCAATTGGTTGAATTAGTTTCACCTTGAAGGTTGTAGTATCCCCTGGAACAACCATCTCCATACCTTCTGGAAGCTCAACTTCACCCGTAACGTCAGTGGTTCGGAAGTAGAACTGCGGTTTATAGCCTTTGGTAAACGGAGTGTGTCGGCCACCTTCTTCTTTCTTTAAGATGTAGCACTCGGCTTCAAACTCAGTGTGGGGAGTAACGGAGCCAGGCTTACAAATAACCTGACCACGTTCGATGTCTGTTCTCTCAAGGCCACGAACGAGTAGTCCGATGTTGTCACCAGCTTGACCGGAATCCAACATCTTACGAAACATTTCAACACCGGTAACAACGGTTTTCTTTGTTGGGTGTAAACCAACAATTTCAACTTCTTCACCAATCTTGACAGTACCTCGCTCAACACGACCAGTAGCAACAGTGCCACGGCCTTTAATTGAGAAAACGTCTTCAACTGGCATCAGGAAAGGCTTGTCAGTTTCGCGGACTGGGTCTGGAACGTAGGTATCTAGAGCCTCAACAAGATCAGTGATAGATTTTTCAGCCTCGGCATCACCATCAAGAGCCTTTAGGGCAGAACCTTTAATGATTGGGGTGTCTTTGCCTGGGTACTCATATTTAGTTAACAGATCGCGAACTTCTTCTTCGACTAGATCTAAAAGATCTTTGTCGGTAACCTGGTCGCACTTATTCAAGTAGACAACGACGTAAGGTACACCAACCTGTTTGGCTAGCAAGATATGTTCACGAGTCTGTGGCATCGGACCGTCAGGTGCAGAAACAACAAGAATTGCCGCATCCATCTGAGCGGCACCAGTAATCATGTTTTTTACGTAATCTGCGTGTCCGGGGCAATCAACGTGAGCGTAATGTCTTTTATCACTCTCGTACTCAACGTGATAGGTAGCAATCGTAATACCGCGCTGTTTCTCTTCTGGCGCGTTATCGATCTGATCAACTGCTCTTTTCTCAGCCTTGCCTTGCTTGGCGAGCACATTGGTGATCGCGGCAGTCAAGGTAGTTTTACCGTGGTCGACGTGGCCAATAGTGCCAACGTTGACATGCGGCTTGGTGCGTTCAAATTTGTCTGCCATTTGTATTACCTTTCTCCTTTACTATTCTAATATTTTACTTTGATTTATTGTAACTCAAAACGAGTTCAATTGTAACAGGTTAACTGCTTGTACGTCAACTGTGGGGTGCATAGAAATGTGTTGACAGCGGGAATTGTTACTAGGTACACTGGATTTGTTCGAATCTCGTAGGACAGGAGGCATCTTGCCTATGATGAACCTGATCACCTAATAACCCCTCGGCCTGCGGGCAAGCAAATCGTCACTTGTTCGGATTTGTGCTCCAGCAGTAGGAGCGTAAGCCCGACCCGACTCACTGCTCACGAATGTATGGGACTCCCGCCTGTGGTCACTACCGCCTTCGGCCACAGGCGCTTCTTTATGCTTAAATGGTTGACATCCCATAGGTACGAGCCTATTATACACTCGAATCTTCGGACCTAATGGAGGAACCGATGCAACAAAACATAAGGGTCACCGAAGGAAGTCCGCAGCTTAAAATGTGGCGACTTGGTTTTTGGGGTGGACTACTTCTATTCGTCCTGGGCGTCATCTTGTTCTCGATACCTTGTTTTGCTCAGAGCGGCAAGCTATTCGAGGACTTCTTTCCGCCGGGCTGCCTGCTGATGGCTTTTGGTGGATTAGGCTTGGCCTACGCGAGTCAAGTTGACCGACCGAAAAGCTGAGACATCGACCTCGGCCACACACAAGGCCTTGGGGTGCTAACACTCCAAGGCCCCGTTCTTTTGCTTAATATTTATCCCAAAGCCATAATCACACCCCCAAGGTGTACTAGAATCTGTTTTCTTCTATCTAATAGTGTGGACAACGTGACGAGGTAAACCATTCGGGACAACGGGAGAATTCAGGGAAAAATACTGAGCCAAGGATCGCCCCCACTAACGAGGCCGAGATTATCAGAAACCACCAGTAGTGCTTATAGATGAAGGTCCTAAGCCTCAGCATCAACAGATTTGGCTGTAGGAGATTTACCAATAATGCCTTCGGCAATGTTACGAGGAACCTCTTCGTAATGGTCAAATTCCATAGTGTATGCAGCACGACCCTGGCTCATGCCACGAAGTTCGGTAATATAGCCAAACATTTCAGATAACGGCACTAAAGCATCGACAATATGGGAGTTTCCACGTTCTTCAGAGCCCTGAACTCTTCCGCGTCTGGCGTTCAAGTCTCCGACAACAGAGCCAAAGAACTCGTCAGGAGTTGTTACTTCCACTTTCATGATTGGCTCGAGAATCACCGGGCCAGCTTTTCTCACACCATCTTTAAAGGCCATTGCACCCGCAACTTGGAAAGCAACATCAGATGAGTCGACGTCGTGGTACGAACCATCATAGAGAGTAACCTTAACGTCAACTAACGGGTAACCCGCAATCACACCCTTGCTTAAAACGTCTCGTACACCCTTTTCAACTGATGGGATAAATTCTCGGGGAATTGCGCCACCAAAGATCTTGTTAACAAACTCAAATCCTCCGCTTTGCTCAAGCGGTTCGATCTCAAGCCAAACATGACCGTACTGACCACGTCCACCTGATTGTTTAATATATTTACCTTCCTGCTTAACAGACTTGGTAATTGCTTCTTTATACGCAACCTGGGGAGCGCCTTTATTAGCTTCAACACTAAACTCTCTCTTCATCCGATCAACAATAATATCCAAATGTAACTCGCCCATACCTTCGATTAAAGTTTGGTTCGTTACGGTATCCTGGCTTAAACGTAGTGTTGGGTCTTCAGCTGCTAAGCGTTGTAGGGCCGCACCCATCTTTTCCTGATCGGCTTTTGTTTTTGGTTCGATAGCCATCTTAATAACTGGCTCTGGGGCAACGATTCGCTCTAGGACAATTGGAGATTTCTCGTCACATAGAGTATCTCCGGTAGTCGTTCCTTTTAAACCAACTGCGGCAGCAATGTCTCCCGTATATACCTCCGTCACATCCTCACGGGAATTGGCGTGAAGTCGAACAATACGACCAACACGTTCTTTGTCTCCTTTAGAACTGTTTAAGACATATGAACCCGCAGATAACTTTCCAGCATAAACCCTAAAGAATGTAAGAGATCCAACGAACGGGTCGGTAGCAACTTTGAATGCTAAGGCAGTAAACGGCTCGTCATCAGAAACTTCCCGGATAAGTTCTTTTTCGTGATCTTTAACATCAGTTCCTTTAACGGCTTCGACATCTAGTGGAGATGGTAAGTAGTCAACCACGGCATCAAGAAGAGGTTGAACACCTTTGTTCTTAAGAGCAGAACCCGCCAGTACGGGAAACAAACTTACGTTGATAACTGCAGTTCTTAGAGCAGCCTTTAGCTCTTCTTCGGTTAGCTCAGTACCTTCAAAGTATTTGTTCATAAGTTCTTCGTTGGTTTCGGCAATCTGTTCGATAAGCTTATGACGATACTCTTCGACTTCAGCTTTCATATCTTCTGGAACTTCTTCAACAGTTGCTTCTTTTCCTAAGTCATCAGATTTCCAAACAATAGCTTTGTTTTTAATCAAATCTACGACCCCCTTAAGCTGGTCTTCTGAACCTATCGGTAACTGCATAACAACGACTTTTGCCCCTAGTCTATCCTGAATGGTTTTAACGACGTATTTAAAGTCAGCCCCAATACGATCGAGTTTATTAACAAAACAAATCCGAGGAACCTTATACTTATCTGCTTGGCGCCAAACAGTTTCACTTTGAGCTTCAACTCCCGCAACACCGTCAAAAACAGTTACCGCACCATCCAAAACACGCAATGATCGCTGAACTTCAATTGTGAAATCAATGTGTCCCGGAGTATCAATAATATTGATGTTGTGGTCTTTCCAAAATGCAGTTGTGGCTGCAGCGGTAATGGTAATCCCCCGCTCCTGCTCCTGTTCCATCCAGTCCATAACTGCAGCGCCTTCGTGAACTTCACCCATTTTGTAAGTTTTACCGGTATAGAAAAGTATACGTTCGGAAACGGTGGTTTTACCAGCATCGATGTGGGCGATGATACCGATGTTGCGAATCCGCTCGAGCGGGTACTGACGAGCCATTCTAGTTTTCTACTCTATTTTTATCAAGGAAGAAGTAGTGAACGACCGAATAAACCAAGAAGATCGCCACAAACATAATAAACGCTTCACGGAAGTTGACGTCGTCGAATCCAACAAATATCGTGTTAATTATTACACTCAACACTGCCACCATAAGACCGTTTATGAGAGAGTTCTGGCGCTTACTCATTAGTACCTGGCAAAGTGAGCAAAAGCCCGGTTGGCTTCGGCCATCTTATGTAAATCTTCTCGCTTCTTCATAACCGCACCGGTATCTTCAAGGATATTCTTCATTTCGGCATACATTGCATCAGCCATTGGTTTGCCTTTAACGCCACGGCAAGCAGCAATCAACCAACGCATAACCAAAATGACCTTACGGGCAGGTCGAACTTCCATCGGTACTTGATAGTTAGCGCCACCAACACGACGAGATTTAACTTCAAGAATCGGTGAAGCTTTTTCAATAATTAGTTTCAGAGTGGCTGGAACTTCCATTTTTTGTTCGGCGGCTAGACGCTCGATAGCTGAATAGACAATTGTAGTAGCAGTTTCTTTTTTACCACCGATCATCACTTTGTTTATAAGTTTCGTTAACTGCGGATCCTGGTATTTAGGGTCTAAATTTATCGGAGGTCTTTTTATTGTTACTTTTCCACGCATTTTATTTTGGCTTTTTAGCGCCGTATTTACTTCGGCCTTGGTTTCGATTTTCAACTGCTTCGGCATTCAACACGCCTCGAACAATGTGGTACTTGACACCTGGCAAGTCTTTAACGCGACCGCCCCGGATTAAGACCAGAGCGTGTTCCTGCAGATTGTGCTTAATGCCTGGAATGTAGGCCGTTACTTCTTGACCGCTAGTTAGACGAACACGAGCAATCTTTCGTAGAGCCGAGTTTGGCTTTTTTGGAGTTGTGGTTGTAACTTTAACGCAAACACCACGCATAAACGGCCGACCAGCTGGATAATCCACTGGACGGTTTTTGAGTGAATTGAAACCACGATGCAACGCCGGGGATTTAGATTTCTCCTTTGTTTTCTTGCGACCGTATTTTACTAGCTGGTTTATGGTTGGCATTTGACTATTATACCTTGGGGTTTCATTTGGCTCAACCCTTATTCCCTGGTGCTACTTTAGACTTTTCGGCAGCCAAACCAACGGTAACTTCTGTTGGGTCAATTTTGACATCCACCCCGTAGCCCGTACCTGCCGGGATAAGCTTACCGATAATAACGTTTTCCTTAAGGCCACGGAGGGGGGCAACCTGACCCTTCATTGCGGCTTTAATCAAGACGCTCGTTGTCTCCTGGAAGGAAGCAGCAGAGAGGAAGGATTTAGTGTTTAGAGAGGCTCGAGTAATACCAAGAACGATTTGTTCGTAGTCAATTGGAACAGCTTTCTCTTTTTTAAGTCGGAGGTTGATGTTGTCAGACTCCAACTTGTCTATAACCTGGCCGGTTAAGAAGGTTGAATCACCGCCCTGCAGTACACGAACTTTGGCAAACATTGCACGAGCAATAATCTCGATGTGCTTTTCATTAACCGCAGCACCGTGAGAAGCGTAGATGTTCTGAACTTCTTTAATAATGTAGGCCTGGGTTGCTTCTAGACCACGTAGATCAAGAGATTGACCTAGATCAATATGGCCATCTGTTAATTTAGCGCCCTTTTCAACCATATCACCGTTCTTGATAGAGACGTTTATATCTGGGGAAACAGTGTAGCTTACAGTCACAGGCTCAAGCGAGGTAACGGTAATAGTCTTGCCTTTGATGTTGACACGCCCACCAATATTAGAACGGATCGCCTTTTTATCTATTGCCGTTGCAACGGCTTGCTTTGCCTTAACAACATCGCCGTTTTTAACTGATAGTTGGTAGTCCTCGATGAGCACGAATGACTCTTTTGGAATGTCATCGGAAATTATTTCAATAAGCTGTTTATCTTTGTGTTCACTAAGAAGAGCCTTTCCAGAAATCTCGGCTAGAATTGCTGGATTGTGAGGCGGACGAGCTTCAAAGATTTCTTCAACTCGTGGCAAACCAGAAGTAATATCTCCGACAGAAACACCGCCCATGTGGAAGGTTTTCATTGTTAGCTGAGTTCCAGGTTCACCAATCGCCTGAGCGGCCATGATACCAACAGCGGTACCTACTTTAACAATTTCGCCACTTGCAAGATCGCGTCCATAACATTTCTGACAGATCCCCCAAGGTGCACGGCAGTAGAGAGCAGAACGAACCAAAAGTTCGGTTTTTCCAACTTCATTAAGACCAGCTACGATCTCTTCAGTAATTTCCTGCCCAGCCTTAAGGATAACTTTTCCATCTTTGCTCTTAACTGTCTCCATGCTTACGCGGCCAAGCAGTCTCTCCAAGAATGACTCACCGTACTCCTGTGATTCAGATTCACGAACAATATTACCGCGCTCAGATTTACAGTCTTCGATAGTAATTACTAAGTCCTGCGCAACATCAACCAGACGTCGGGTTAAGTAGCCGGCATCGGCAGTTTTAAGAGAAGTGTCAGACTTTCCTTTTCGAGAACCGTGAGTTGAGATGAAATACTCAAGTACTGAGAGTCCCTCTTTGTAGTTAGATATAATAGGGACTTCAATGATTCCACCGGCCGGGTTAACCACCAATCCCTTCATTCCAGAAAGCTGTGTCATCTGGTTACTTGAACCTCGGGCACCTGATGACACCATAGTGAAGATTGAACGAGACTTCGGAAGGTCGTTCATAACCTCTTTCTGAATGCGGTTACGGATCTCAGTCCATTTCTCAATAGTTAGTTTACGTCGCTCATCGTCGGTAATTAAACCACGTCGGTAACGCTTCATAATCTCATCAACAGCTTCTTCGCCTTCGGCAATAAGTTTGCCTTTCTGTTCTGGAACGTGAACGTCTGAGATAGACATTGTCATTCCGGATTTCTCAGCGAACTTAAATCCGAGCTGCATTAGATCGTCAGCAACACGGGCAGTTTCAGCCTGACCGTATATTTTGTAGATGTGACGAATAACTACCTTAAGGCGTTTTGTATCTAATGGCTCGTTGATGAAAACATATCCCTCTGGGAGCACAGCATTTAATAGTGCTCTACCGACAGTGGTGTCAATTCGCTTTCCATCACTCATGCGAAGTTGAATTTTTGCCTGAGGGTGAATATTGCCACGTTGGTAAGCAAGATCTACCTCTTGTGTTGAAGCGAATGCTCGGCCTTCGCCCTCGACTCCTGCCTGTTCGTTAGTTAAGTAGAAGATACCAAATACGATATCTAGTCGTGGTGTTACCAATGGCTCACCAGAGGCTGGTTTTAGAAGGTTGTGGCTTGAAAGCATCAAATCGCCTGCCTCTTGTCTGGCTTGGGTGGATAACGGAACGTGAACAGCCATCTGGTCACCATCAAAGTCGGCGTTGTAAGCAGCACAAACCAACGGATGTAGCTGTATGGCTTTACCTTCAATTAAAAGTGGGCTGAAAGCCTGGATACCAAGACGGTGAAGCGTTGGAGCACGATTAAGAAGAACGTGAGCTCCTTTAGTTACGGATTCCAAAATTTCCCAAACTTCAGGAGTACCACGATCAATCAAACGAGAAGCGTTTTTAACATTGTGAACGTAGCCTTCGCTAATGAGTTTTGAGATTACAAATGGCTTAAATAGCTCTAATGCCATGACTTTCGGTAGTCCACATTGATCAAGTTTAAGTCGTGGACCAACAACAATAACGGACCGGCCTGAGTAATCTACTCGTTTACCAAGTAAGTTCTGGCGAAAACGACCCTGTTTACCGCGGAGCATGTCCGACAATGAACGAGGTTGGCGTCCACCAGCTGTAGTCTGACCCTTGCGAGCAGAGTTATCTATCAAAGCATCAACTGCTTCCTGAAGCATTCTCTTTTCGTTACGAACAATAACGTCAGGTGCACCCTGGTTCATCAGTCTCTTAAGACGATTGTTTCGGTTTAAAACACGGCGGTAAAGATCATTCAAGTCACTGGAAGCGAAACGACCACCATCAAGCTGAACCATCGGTCGCAAATCCGGTGGTAGAACAGGCAATTTACCGATTATTAACCAGTCTGCACGGATACCTGCAAGCTTCATGTCAGTTAAGACACGGAGACGCTTCATCAAACGACGGTAAGTGTTGCTTTGAACATTGCTGGCGTGTGCCTTAATTGCAGAAATCTCAGCGTCAAGGTCAATCTTTTTCAATAGTTCGAGAATTGCTTCTGCGCCAATAGCGACTTTAATAATATTGCCAAACCTTAATGAAATCTCATGGAATTTGGCTTCTGGTAGAATCTGACGAGGCAGTAAGGACTGAAGGTCAGATTTAGTTTGTTTATAGTTTAATTCTAGCTGCTCAAGACGCTCCACGGAATCTTTAAGCATTTCTTTTGCGCTCTTATATTCACTCTCTAGCTGAGAAAGCGCTTCAGCTTTAAGCTGTTCGTCAACACCAGTTACCACAAAGCTTGCAAAGTAGATTACTTTTTCAAGATCACTCACAGAGATGTCAAGAATTGTGCTTAAGATATATGGCACACCACGAACGTACCAGATATGGGCTACGGGTACCGCTAGATCAATATGACCCATCCGCTCACGTCGAACGGAGCTACGAGTTACTTCAACACCACATTTATCACAGATAACACCTTTGTAACGAATCCGCTTGTACTTACCGCAGTAACACTCCCAGTCTTTAGTAGGACCAAAAATCCGCTCATCGAAGAGACCATCACGCTCTGGTTTCTGTGTTCGGTAGTTAATGGTTTCAGGCTTCATAACCTCGCCGTAAGACCATTTTTCAATATCTTCAGGCGAAGCAACACGAAGACGGAGTCCTTCAAAATTAAGAAGGCTAAATTCGGCTTTCTCTGGCTTGGTATTTAGTTTTAGTTCGGCCATTATTTTGTCTCCTTACTCGCTTCTTTAATTTCTTCTGGTTCTTCGGCTAGTTCTGCTTCGTCCATCTGGGGTTCTTTTAATTCTTCTGAAGCTAGGTCAAGAGATTCCGCTTCTTCGTCTACTTTCATACCCGAAGCAAAGACTTCAGCCTGCATTAAGGCTCGCTGGCTTTCCAGCTCCTGCAACCGCTCTTCGTTTTCGATTACTTCAACGTTCAAGCTCAGCCCCTGTAATTCGCGCACCAAGACGGCAAACGACGCTGGAACCTGTGGTTTCTGGATCTCTTCACCACGGATAATTGCTTCGTAAGCCTTCGCTCGCCCGATAACATCATCAGATTTGATTGTTAGCATTTCCTGTAAGGAATGGGCTGCCCCGTAAGCTTCAAGGGCCCAAACTTCCATTTCACCGAAACGCTGTCCGCCAAACTGGGCCTTACCACCGAGAGGTTGTTGAGTAACCATTGAGTAAGGTCCGGTTGAGCGAGCATGCATCTTGTCATCAACAAGGTGAATTAATTTAAGCATGTACTTAATACCGACCGTTGTCTGTTCGTCGTAACCGATACCTGCTCGTCCGTCACGGAGCTGGATCTTACCGGTCTCAGGCAATCCAGCCTTTTTAAGCTCGGTTACTATATCTTCTACCGGAACACCGAAGAAGGCAGGTGTTGCAACTTTGTAGCCCAGTATTTTAGCGGCCCAACCTAAGTGAGTTTCTAGAATCTGACCTAAATTCATACGTGAGATAACGCCAAGTGGGTTAAGGATGATATCAACAGGTGTACCGTCAGGTAGAAATGGCATATCTGCCTCTGGGAGAACGACTGAAATAACACCTTTGTTGCCGTGTCGTCCTGCCATCTTATCCCCTACCGTAACTTTACGTAACTGTGCGATCGAAACTTCAATTTGCTGGTAAACACCAGCTGGTAATTCGTCGCCTTTATCTTTTGAGAAGATCTTTACCTCAACAATCTTGCCGCGTTCACCGTGCGGTAGACGGAGTGAAGTATCTTTTACGTCTTTAGCTTTTTCACCAAAGATTGCTCGTAGCAGTTTCTCTTCCGCGGTAAGTTCGGTCTCACCCTTAGGTGTAATTTTTCCAACGAGAATATCACCAGATGAACACTCTGCTCCAATACGAACAATTCCTTGTTCGTCGAGATTTGCTAGAGCTTCATCACCAACATTTGGAATGTCTCGAGTGATTAACTCTGGACCAAGTTTAGTGTCACGAACTTCTGTTGAATATTTCTCAATGTGAATAGAAGTAAAACGATCATTTCGAACTAAGCGCTCCGAAACGATAATAGCATCCTCGTAGTTGTAACCGCCCCAGCTTAGATATGCGACAGTTACGTTTTGACCAATTGCAAGCTCTCCTTGATCTGAAGCCGAAGAGTCGACAATCACCTGGCCTTTAGTAACCTTATCGCCAATCTTTACTGTTGAGCGCTGGTTAATACAGGTGCTTTGGTTTGAACGAACAAACTTAGATAGAAGGTAAGTTTTTTCCTTAGAACCGGTTTTAATTCGGATCTGCTCACCGTCAGCGTATGTAACTACACCGTCATCTTCCGAAACAACTAATTGTCCAGAATCTTTCACAGCACCTTCTAGTCCGGTACCAATAATTGGTGCCTGCGGTCGTACCAGGGGGACTGCTTGTCGTTGCATGTTTGAACCCATCGATGCACGAGTAGCATCGTTATGTTCAACGAACGGAATTAAAGCAGAGGAGATAGATACAGTCTGTTGAGGAGATACGTCGATATAGTCAACTTTGGTTGGGCTTTCAATTAATGGATCACCGTGGCGACGAGCAATAACCTTAGAGCCAACAATGTAGCCGTCTTTATCTAGTTTAGTTGAGAACGGTGCTAAGGTGTATTTCTCTTCTTCGAAAGCATCTAGATATTCAACCTTACTAGTAACACGAGCTTTCGAGCCTTTTATTTCAATCTTACGAAACGGGGTTTCGATGAAGCCATATTCGTTAACACGAGCGTTAGATGCCAGGTAGCCTACCAAGCCAATATTTTGACCTTCTGGAGTTGTGATCGGACAAACACGACCGTAGTGAGAACGGTGAACGTCACGAACGTCAAAGCCGGCATGTTCTCGAGACAATCCCCCAGGGCCGGTAGCAGATAGAGTTCTTTTATGCTCCAACTCTGCCAAAGGGTTGGTTTGGTTCATAAACTGGCTCATCTGACTGGATGCGAAGAACTCCTGTAGAATAGCGGCGACTGGACGTGAGTTTATAAGAGCAATTGGGTTAACCTCATCTGGCTCAGCAATCTGACTCATACGGTCTTTGATAATACGTTCTACACGAAGCAGACCAACACGAATGCGGTTCTGAACTAACTCACCGACAGCGCGAACTCGTCGATTCTTTAAATGATCCACGTCATCAGGCAGACTTCCTGGAGTATTGTTTAGACGAATTATCTCTTTGATAGTTTCAACAACGTCCTCAAGACGTAACACACGATTCTTATCTGTGTTTGGAACGTTCATCTCTAAACGTTGATTGATCTTGTAGCGACCAACACGACCTAGGTCGTATCGTTTTGCATTGAAAAAGATTGTATCTATATAGCTTTTGGCAGTCTCTGGAGTTACTAAGTCACCGGGACGAATTCGCTTGTAAACCTCAACTAACGCCTCTTCGTAAGTAGCAGCAGGGTCACGAGCTAAAGTTGACTCTATATACTGAGCATCTTTATTGGTATCTACGTCCTTAAACAAGGTGGTGATCTGTTTGTCGTCTAGTTTTGCCAGTGCTCGCAAGAAAGTGGTAATGGGGATGCGTCGTTTTCGATCAACCTTAACCGAAATGACATTGCGAGAGTTCGTTTCAAACTCTAGCCATGCGCCACGATTAGGGATGACTTTAGCCCCAAAGAGATTTCTGCCACCAATGGTTTCACTAGTAAACAACACGCCAAATGAACGAACAATCTGGGAAACAACAACCCGTTCGACACCGTTAATAATGAAGGTGCCACGATCAGTCATTAATGGGAAATCACCTAAAAAGACCTCTCCCGTTTTAGTCTTGTTGGTTAGTTTATTCGTTAGTTTAATTTGGCACCGAAGAGGAGCCTTATAAGAGAGATTCTTGTCTTTAGAAGTCTTCTCGTCGTATTTAGCCGGATCTAGTGAGTATTTGCCAAATTCTAAGGAAAAGAGCTTACCGGTGAAATCTTCAACTGGTGAGATTTCATTCAAGAGTTCACCAATGCCCTCATCAAAAAGCCAGCCGTAACTTTTCAGCTGCACTTCAATTAAATTAGAGAGTCCCTCCTGAGCTTCCAATGGGCGAAACAACTTGCGCAGTATTCCTCCTAGCTAGTTAAACAAAAAGCCACTCCGTTATGGAGCAAAACACCCTCGACGCTATGTCGTTTGTTTATTTCTCCTATTTCCCCAACCTGTTCCGAAACTAATAATAACTGAATCGAACCGTTTGTCAATAGGCAATTTCTGACAGCTAAGTTTGAAGAACCCTACGACTAACTCAGCACCTCAAGCAGGTTATTATAGCCAGCGTTTTTAGCAAAGTTGTTCAGACTATAAAGGTTTTTTAATAATAACGTGATCCGTAGAGGTACTTTTAAGCCGACTTCTTTAATCTTCGTAACCAGATCAAATATTCCCTCTGGATTCTCAGCAATAGATACCGAGTTAACACCGTTTGATAATAAAGCCATAAGCTCTTCTTTGGAAAAAGTTGTATCATGATTCTCTGGCTGTCGAAGGAGATATTCGGCTAAAGCTCCCCTGACATTATCACCTGTTAAGCTCCCGAACAGTTGACGGTCATCATCTGATAGCTCTAAATAAAAATTTCGATCCAAGATAGCCACCTTCTTATCTTCGGTTATTCTGAAGTTACCCGGGTGAACGTCGGAGTGTACGACACCGCTGACTATTTGATAGAGATAGTTGGAGGTAACTAGTCGAACGACTTCTTTCATGTCCTGTTCGGACAGTATTCCTTCTTGGTAATTTGTTGAATCGCCAACGCGAAACTGCGTCAGATTCTTTCCTTCTATAAACTCCTCGACCTTGACGTACTTACCGCTATTCTCATCCAAACGAGGTACTTGAATCTGATAATCGCTTCCCTCAACCTTAAACCCGTTCCAATTTGCGTTGAATTGCCTTTCATTCTCGATAAAGCGCTCGTCATTAATATCCGACAAAAGCCATTCCTCGAGATCGGCAAGTAGATGTTCTTTAACCATCTTGTAATGAAGGTTGTCTGGAGACTTTTTTATAAGACGATCGGCAGTACGATGGGCAAGGTTCATTGACTCTCGAATTCGCTGTTCGGCATTCGGATTAAGAACTTTTACTACCGTAGGGGTCTCGACGGACGGATTGTCATGGCGATAGACTGTTAAAAGCGAGCCGCCGCCGACTCGCGCCGAAAGCATACTGTCTTCCTGGAGTAGGTCCGGTCTTTCGCGTTGAATTGTACGGAAAGCTGATAATTTTGATTGGCCTTTAATTGAGTCGTACACGGCGGAGAATTTCTGCTCCACGGCCGGATCAATATGGACATATTGTCCGAGTAGTTGCAAGAAGCGAACGCCGGGAGCGCCAAGCGTCGTAGCGACTTCGATCATTGCCTCGGACTCCTCCATCTTTTCAAAAATAACCCCCTCACGATAAGCCTCGGGCAGAGACCGTAGCACTTCCTGCTCCCCGAAGTTAATCGGTCGCTCCGAGTTCTCGGTGCCGATTTTTCCGTGGAATGACCAACGGTATGTTTTTTCTACAGCAGCGTCACCAAGTGTTTCATAGCCTGGAACCTCTACGGGCAGTTCTCGATCCAGTTCGTCTTCGAATCCAGAACCCTCCTGCTTGTACTCGTCGCGGATCGTCTCTTTGATAATCGAGCGGTAATCGGCTGACTCGGTCGGACGTTGAAGAATTGCGCGAGCCAGTAGAGGGCTTAGAAGAAAGTAGAGTTCGTCTTTATTGGCTGCACCCGCTAGTGACTCCATAATCTCATCCACCATTTGCACGCGTTCAGGCTTCAGTTTGACGTGATTGTCGAATAAGCGATGAGCAACCTCCATAGTATTGTGTCGGGTATTTAGAACACCATCCTCGGGTTTGGTTAAAAGCTTTCGAACAATGCCGTGCCGTTCGACGATGTTGCTTCGATACAAACGCTCAAGCAGGTCGTCTATACGGACATATAATTGTCCTCTGTATGAATCGACATCCTGACGCAGAGCCGGTTTGTCTTCTATCCAACTATTAATTTTTTCAGGCGAGTCAAAATAGGTAAGCGTAGACGGATCAAGTCGTCCGGCGACATCTGATTCTTTCGTAATTACACCCCACCAGTGTTCAATTAAAATACGGGCAAAACCCTGTTCATCCTCCCGAGTTTCGGTAAGCGCCAGAAGCGAGCCACTTGGATCTTTCAGTATCTTTTCCAGCACCGCGTCTGCTCCGGTGAGCGTGCCGATTTCCTTCGAAGATTCTTGGTATGAATCCAGAATATATTTTTGAACTTCGATCATCTGCGCAGGAGTTTGAGCCAGATTCTCTGTCAGGTGGTCGATAAGTTCCGGCGAGTCTCCGACGCCGATCTTTTTATCCACAAAAAGAAGAGTCTTCAGCTCGCCATAAGTAACACCATGAGCCAGCTCATTCGCGGCGAAAGCTTTAACCCGCCGTCGGATATCCGAGTCGATGAATAAGTCTGCCAGCAACATCTTTCTTTCGGGTAATAGGTTCGGGTTCCATAATTTTTGAATAACTTCCTGAATCGTTTCTAATAGTTTCTCGACATCATAAATGTCGGAATTAAGCCGCGGCCATGAGAATCTGGTGAATTGATACCAGCGTTCCAATCCGCTCCACGCTTTTTCATTTTCGAGCTTGATTGCTTTTTCCATGAGGTTGGTGAAAAGATTAGGCCATTCATACAAACCCTTCATCCATTGGCCACTGCCTTCAAAATAAGAGTCGCTCAAGCTCTTAAACAGCTCCAGGAGCGCCGCCTCCTTTTCTGAATCATCTTGCGAGTAAATACTGTCAAAAGCGCGGATGGTAGAGTTACAGATATCGCTCCAAAGTGAACTGTTAATATCGTAATGTCCCGCATCTAGCATTAATTCCTTATAAAGATTCAAAACTCGCGCCTGCGACTCGGGCTGATTATTATCGATCTTCAGTCGATCATCTTCTTCTAGTGCAAGTAGAATGTTCAGGTAGGTAGAACTAGCATCCATCGGCGCCATTGAAGAGCAATTCTCTCGTAAGATAGTCGGGAATCTCTCCATATTAGTCGCGATATAGCTGATAATTTTTTCGTCCGCATCTCCGGACACTTCGTTGCTTCCACCGGTTGTTTTGTTGAACTGTTTCAGTAGCTGCGAGAACTCATCGGACTCTACTCTCTCTTTTGAAACGATCGAATCTAACACCCGGCGTACTCCATCAATCCCCTTGGTCGAACCAGTACGCTCGAGAATTTCGATAATGGTTGCTTCATTACTGTCACTGATAGATGTTGCGACGTTGTTGATAAATGTTTGTTGATTAAAGAAGCGGTCGTAGCCGAGCTGGAGCATAAAGCGATCAACAGTAAGTGCAAGCTTTTGAAGCTCTAAGAGAAATATTCCGGGGTCAAACTCTCCGTTTGCTTCGTTCGTAAAAACGGCCGCAATTTTATCAAGATGGACAATGTAGTCCTCTAGCCGCGACTGGAAACCGTCGGAACAGAACAAGAAATCAATATCGCCTTTTTGCCATAACTCTGGATCGAAAATATTGCCGATGCTCTGCAATCGATTTTCGCTGGCATCATCTACTATCTCTAATGATAGAAAGTCACCCTCTTTAGATTTGATATCAGCAACTTTCGAGTATTTTTGAAGAGGAATAGCTAGTCCTATCTCGAGCAAGGCGAATAACTGTGGTGCTTTTAATGATTCTGGAAAGTTATTCGCGTTTTGCAAGCTGTCGAAGATTTTTTGGCTGGCTTCTTGGTATGCGATAATTTCGAAGGAAGTAGTCGTTGTATTTTCCGCGCTTGTTCGTATCATCTGCTTCTGTTCGTCTCGGCCATTATTTCTAATATGTCGCTGAACTAGGCGATAAGTCTCTTCCCTCCATTTGGCAAGGGCTTCTGTCGCAAGAAGTAAAGATCGAGCGTCGCCCGTCCTTGTTAAGTTTGTCGCCAACTCCTCAACAGCCTGTCGCTCCATCTTCGCTAATGCCTCAAATTCCCGATAGAAAGGTTTTTCCTCTAGTTGCGTTAACTCTTGGGTTGACTCCTTAAACTCGGATGAGAGTGGACTCGATTCTTGAGAGATATTTTCTATATCAAGAAAGTATTTCAGTGACAAAATATTCAAACGCCTGTCTTCGAGACTCCCATGTGCAACGGACCAGCCACCTTCTTCTGTCTGAAGCCGCTCAAAGAGTGAAGCTCCGGCTAACGGATTATAGCCTGATTTTTCTAGGAAATTCACAACGCTGACCAAGTCGGCTTCTACTTCGTTCATTCGGTCAAGTCCGGCGTGTGATTTGACCCGATCTAGCGCTCTCTTGCTAAGCCCTTTATTCATCTGTCGAGCGGCATGCCCGGCTTTAACATGCTGACCTTCATGGGCAAGAAGAGCCGCGAGCTCGTCTTCGGTTGTCACCTTTTGAAGAATTCCAGGGTGGATGATAATGTGGCCATCAGGCAGAGCAAAAGCGTTGGCGATCGAATTTCCTCGACTGACCCTTACCTTGTAAAGACTATCTTCCCCAAACAGTCGACTGCTGATCTCATCAATTTTAGCTTGAGTCGGACTATCTTTTGGGGCAAATCCGTAAACCGCTTCTAGTATTTTGACTTCTTGGTTGCTTGCCGCCGATAAATAGCGTTCGTCTACATCTTCGTGAGTTGTTCCTTGCTCGTTAAGCTCCTTCGGTTGCAACGTAGACTCGTCCGAAGGAGGGACGGCATGTAATCCCAGGTCTCGAGACTCTATACTCATTTAATCTTATAGTAGTGTTAAAACTGCTATACGAGAAGCTATGCAATATCACGAATGTTGCGAAGATATGATTAGACAATTTCAAGCAAGCGGGTCTGAAGCTCTTTTAGGTTAGCTCCAGTCGTGGCACTGACCAGAACTGCTTGAGGATATTTTTTCTGCATAGCTTTTGTTTCGTCAAGCGAGAGTAGGTCGGACTTATTGATGACCACCAATCGCGGTTTATCAAGTAAGGTCGGATCGTACTTCTTTAGTTCAGTTAAAACGGAGTTTTCTGATCGCTTGAGTTCCGGCGCAGTACCATCGAGTACATGCAGCAGTACCTTGACGCGCTGGGTATGCTTGAGGAATTCCGCACCCAGCCCTTTGCCTCGATGAGCGCCTTCGATTAAGCCTGGTAGATCAACCAAGGTTAAGGATTGCTCGCCAAGCGGTAAGACCCCTAGAACTGGTTCAGTGGTGGAGAAATTATAGGCACCGATTCGGACATTAGCTCCAGTTAGAGCCTTGATTATTGACGATTTGCCCGAGCTTGGCTCGCCGATCAGGGCTACATCGGCTACTAATTGTAGCTCCAATTTAACATTCAAAACCTGTCCGGGCGTGCCTTTGGTGGCTTCGAATGGATTCTGATTGGTCGACGACACAAAATGGACATTACCTAGTCCGCCCTGGCCGCCTCGAGCAATGACGATACTCTCGTCGCTAGTGGTTAAGTCGGCAATGACTCGATTATCAACAAGATTGATTACCCGAGTTCCGGTAGGAATAAGTAGCTCTAAGTCAGCGCCGGCCGAACCGGTCTTTCTTTTATTGGCGCCGTTGTGGCCCCGTTCGGCCTTAAATGTTTTTCGAAAACGAAACGAGGCTAAGGTATCTAGGTTGTGAGTACTGCGCAAAATAATACTACCGCCCCGACCACCGTCGCCACCCTCAGGACCGCCCCTAGCCACAAACTTCTCTCTTCGCCACGCAATCACTCCATCGCCACCGTCACCAGCTTTGAGCTCAATCTCAACTGAATCTACCAACATTAACTTGAGGTTCCGAAAACGATCTTCAACAATTCACGCAGGAGAACGGGCGGATTCTTAAGGATATTAGTGTCAGGGTTGATATTGAAGGTTTCGGTCAACAGACCGGGGTTTGGGAGTAAAATATTGCCTTTGGCTATAAAGATACCATTCACAGTTCCTTTTTTTATGTCGTTATTCCCAAAAATAATGTTGCCACCTAAGGAAATATACGTTCCACAGTCAATTTTCAGATTGCCATTCGAAGGAGCCTCAAAGACAATGTCACCTTCTGTGATTAAGGCAAATCGCGTTCCAGAAGCACAAGAAACGCCACCAAGAAACTTGACTGGCATTGAACCTTCAGTCGCATGTCTTCTAACGGAAATTGTTCCTGCTCCAGAAAATGTAGTTCCCTTTTTTTCATCTTGACCAATTTTGTAAAAACCATCAGGCGAATCAACAAAGACATTCCACAGCCTTCCCTCTGGAGGAGTCGAAAATGTATTCATATCTAGTTTATGTGGAATATATTTATCGGCAGAGTTGAGGTTCCAATTTGCGTCATTATAGATAATAACCTCATTGGCATTATAAGATTTATTAGAATTAAATTGATTAATTAATGTAGATCCAATTTTAGTCCAGTTAATGGTAGAAATACGATCTTTATCGTAATTAGAAATAGTTTCTCCATTCACGGATGTACCAACTAAATTTCCAACTGCTAGCGCGGATTCAGATTGAATGAAGCCGTCCAACGTTCCATTTAAAGCGGCTGTGTTACCACTAATAATAATTCCTTTATTAAGGGGGATTGTCTGGAACAGATATGCAGATAAATTACGACTACCTCCTTTTACTGTAGTAATCGTCTTGAGACAAATATGAGTTGTGCCAACCCCGCATCCCGGTCCAGATAGGAAGGTAGTAGGATGAGATTGCCCTGATGGAGGATTCTCTAAATAGCTCTTCACCTTCTCGATATCTTCTTTACTAACGTCTGTATCAAATGTTAATCGGAAGTCTTTTAACACAGGAAGTTCATCTTTCTCAATACCTTTAATGGATATCTTATAATATTCTCCATCAGCACCACCATTAATAATACTGGTGCTGATGGTATGGTTAGGAAAGCTACCCTGACCCTCAGTGAGGGTAAACTTATTATTATTGAAAGTGTAAGTAACCCCAGCTTTCGGAAAACGAAGTTTCGCTGGCATCATAATCAATTTCGGGGGTAACTCAATGATAATCTGTGCTGTCCTTGGTGGTAGTCGTGAGAAAATAAACATGCTTCCCCCCGGTGGTGGTCCGTATGCTTTCGCCGACGGAATTAAGATAAAAATAAGTAGCAAGGAGAATAGAAACCGTTTAATCATCATCGCATAACGTTGTTGTACAGTATCTTACTGTTCCCTGTATTCTAGGAAGTGCCACTAGCTTACCATTACTGTCTCTTTTCAAAGCTACTGCTCCGTAAGCATCGTACTTTGGAATATCTTCACCTTCTAGCTGATTAACTAAAAGAGGATTTTCGGTATCGGCAGTTTGATCACTGACGTACCACTCCAAAGTAGTGCCATTGGAGGGCCCTCCTGTCATCGGACCCAGAAAACCTGTTCCACGAAAGTCGAAATATACAAATCCACCAATGACTATTGCAACCACAACGATAAGAGTTAAGTGGCGATGCATCTGATGTACGATTCTCTCTTCACGTTCTGCATGCTTCATCTATTACTAATGTAGCACTTAAGGCGCTTAGAAAAAACAATCCAAATCTTATCAGTCAACCTGAATGTATGATGATACTAATAAAAAAGCCCCGATAAATCGAGGCAAACCCAAAAAAAGTGGGCCTAGGGAATGTTGACGCCTGACAGTTTGTAATGAACTTTGGTCAGGAATGTGTTGGGACGACTGGGCCAGATGTCTAGTGTGACGTCCTTTTCGATCGCATTCCTTAACTCATAAGACTGCGTGATGTAAAGGATTCGTTCCACCGGTGTACCGTTATTCACATTCGCCGGAGGCACGATCGTAACCGTGATTAAGATAACCTGATTCTGGTCGGCTCTCTTCACTACCGTTAGATTTACTCCAACCGGTTGACTGGAAGTTGAAAGCCGAACAGTATTTGATGCGTCATCGATCTTAAGAACGACGTCGTAGTCAGCCGTAGTTGGCCAGTCAGAGGTAACAAGCGTAACTTCAGCCGTAACCTCCATCTCTACTCCGATTCCGATACTTAAGTCTCTTGTTTTTAATCTTCCCGCTCCATCATTAACCTGGGCAGTGAACTCGTAATAACGGAACTGATTGGGTACTCCTGAAATCTCACCGGTTTCAGAATTCAGGCTCAGACCATTCGGTAATAGTCCTTTGGCTATCGACCAACGGTACGGTAGCTTTCCGCCAGTAGCCCGTAGAAACTGGGAATAGTGTCGTCCTTCATTGCCCGACGGGAAGCTTGATGTGGTAATCGTCAGCTCGTTCGTCGCACCAGCACCACCACAACCAACCATGGAAGCTAGCAACAAAAGACCCACGACCATGAACATGCCTATCGCATAACAGGCGAGACTGTTTGTAATTTTCATTATCGACTCCATGTGAAGATGCACCAAATCTCAAGGGCGTATCTGATGATCTAAGATGAGTGCAATGTAGCTCACCGACAATGAAGAGTCAATGTGTATGTTTTCTGATTTGAAAATTTTAGAGTTTAGTTTAGCTCTAAACTCTATTCAGAAGAAATTTCCAGAATTGGTTGACAAATACAACGACTGAAGTACATTTGTTATATGAAGAACTATTTAACTAAATTTCTTAAAAAACTAAATCCTAATCAGAATGTTGTTATGGGACTAATTGGCTTGATTTTAGCATCTTTTGGAGCAATGTTATTAATGGGCTACACGCCCGCTAGTATTACACACGGACAAACTGGAAGACCGTATACAAGTACGTGGAAAGCTCAAAAAGCCATTACTGTTTGTTGTTGGGGATCTAATAATGTCGAGGTTGGAATAGGGATATCTGAGTGGCTAGTTGATGGAAAGATAGAAGGAGTCCCAGCATTTACAGAAACCTGGAAGACAAATGATCCTAGTGCTATTTTTGTTAAAACTAACGCAGGCCATGGCGATAGGGTATTTGTTCCCTATCCTCCGAGTTCTAGCCATTTTGATGCTTCAAAGTGGTTACTCGGAGCGGTATTCACTGAAAGAGGATCAAGTGTTTTATACCTTAAAGAAAAGACAATAGATAGCTTACGAGCCGATTGGGAAATAACTAAGTGGAAAAGTAGGGCGGGTGGTAATGGAGGTGTGGCTTGTGACGGAGATGATATCGACTGTCGCTATGCGACAGGCGCATACGGCTGGACCGATAGTGAATCAATTGGTTCAGCCCGAAATTCATCCCAACCAACTGGTGGTGGTATATTCATGCCCCTTGAATGGACGGTGAATGGTACGCTTTTCCTCGAATAGCTTGTTTTTTCGTCAATTGACATCAAGTGTTTTTGCGCTTGGTTCTTTGATATTTTTAATTGGAATCTTTCAGTTCGCAAGTGGATTGCCAAAGGTAGTTAGTGAGCTAACACCTTCCAGTTTAACTGAAAGAAATATTGCAATTAAAGCGGCTAAGGAGTCTGGGCGTACAGACTATAGTTATACTACTCATTTCATTCCGGGTATCGGAATTATTGCCAATCCCCAGGATTACTTGAATCAGATGAATACCAAGGTAAGTGAAGGAGAAACCCAGAGTAGTGAGACAAAATAAAAACGAGAAAAGGCTCAAGACGAGGTGGTAAAAACAATCCTCAGCAGTTCCTGGTAGAGTGCGGTTGGATTACTTGCAAATAAAGAATCGTATTCAACATTAAATGGACCAGTCAACGAAATTTTACTGGGTAATCTAATTGAATTCTTAGCAATAAAAATACCTTTAACTTGACCACTTGGAACATTTTTGAAAATTATTGTCCCATCATTACTACTTGAGCTCCGACTTAAAGCAGTATAAGCACCGCAACCAACGAAATCAGTATTGATATTTATTTTCCCGTGAACGATAAAACCGAGACGAGTACTATCCTCACAAAGAAGTCTTCCGTTGATATTAAGATCCCCATTTATAACAATCGTACCAGCTCCATGGAAAGTAACCGAACCTAGAGTTAAGCTATTATTTTCGATTTTCCAAATTTTACCCTCAGGAGGGGAAGAAAAAGTACTACTATTACTATTAGTTGGAATATTTGTATCTGAGTTTAAAAACCAATTAGCTCCATAATAACTTCCGCCACTTACCCCAGTACCAAGACCTTGACCCTTTGCATAAAGAGCACCCAATTTGAGACTAATTCGGTTCCAATCAAATGTTTCTGATTGACCATCAATATAATCATCGAGTTGATTAGTCGAACCCTGAACATTTACCGAACCTCCTACTGCTATTGCCTTAGAGTCAAGCGTGAAACCAGCTACTTGTTCGGGTGCAGCCACATTGCCTTCGACATTTATTTGGCTAACATCGATCGGTATTCTTTGTAATAAAGTTTGGTTAATTGGGTTTCCTGGACGCTCGGTGGGATTATTTAGAGTTAGTCTAGATCGCAAACATAGGTTAGTCGCCACATCTTCTTGAGCTGGAACACAATCTGAGTCTCCAAGAAAAGTATGATCAAGAGATTGTGGTTGGTTTCTAAGAGATCCGACAATATTATTGAAAACAGCAAACGTCACCCGTTCTTTATATGTTAACCTCACGCCCCAATTCTGAATTCTGGGATCATCTAAATTAATTCCGTCACCCTTAATAATATCTTTTATGGTTAGCCGGAAGGTATTATCAACTAAGTTGTTATTGACCCGATCCACACTTATTTTTGGTGAACAAAGACTGTTTGTCATAAAACAAAGGCTGGTTTCGTCGAATGTATAAAGCTGATCACCAAACCGTAATCGATCAGGGGTATAAATCTGGCTCGTAGGTAAGTTGATCTGCAAACTAGCCGGATCTGGCAATATCCCACATTTGTCTCCGGGAAATGATTTAAGCGAACTAATTGGGGTTCTCCAAACTTTAGCAACATTTGTCGAACCTTGATTAGTACTGCCCGTTCCTCGACCCTCGGCAATAAAGATATTGTCTTTATGAATGGCTATATCAGTAACCGAGTAGCCTCTAAACTCCGTATCCCTCCGATCGATAGAACGATAGAAGTATGAATCGGAGCCTACCGGCAAAACATGTGAAGGACAAGCCCGATAAAAATCTCCCTCTTGCGTCCCGATCATTAGCTGACGATCAGTCAATGCCCGCAGGGATGTGACAGCACCCTTACTGAAACCATAGCTGTTGCCGGGGCAATGTTGTGAGCTTCCCTCCAGGAAGCAAGTCGAGTTCAATTTTACATAAGTAACCCCATCCCAAGTTTGGTAAAGAGTATCAGATACGCCATTTGCCCTTTTTGATAAACCGACGTAATTAATGCCAAATAATTCGGCGGACGAGCCGATACATTCTGTCATTGTTCGAGGAAGACCATCTGGGAAATATGATTTCCAGCTATTGGCATTGCCATTGTCAACAGATCTGATAAGTCGACAGCCAACGGTTCCTTGGCCTGAATTCAAAAATGATGCAAACAGAGTCTGTCCGATTGAGAAAATGTGTTGAATAGCATAATAGCCGCTGCTACCTAGACCATCAGTAACTACCTGTTCCCAATTGGGGTTTCGTGGATCTTCAGTATTTTTCAGCCGCCAGATTTGAGCTCCATCGTAATTACGGGTTCCGGCATAGAGATAGTCACCGAAAACTGCAAGTGACGTAATCTCTTTATTTCCAGGATTAGGCCAGGGGGGAGACGGTAATTTAGTGTTGAACCATGTATTTAAATTCGGGTCAAACGCAAACACATATGACTTGCCCGCCCCTATGGCTCGTGATCCAGCGTAAACATACTTCGTACCATCGGTATTAGGAAACTCAACCAAAGAAGTAGTTTTATCACCACTAACACCACCTAAATTGCCTGAAGGGAAAAATAGGTTGGTCGTTTGACGAACCTGGGCACCGTTGGTATTTTCCGTTCCAGCCATTAAGGTATCTCCGTACGAAAGAAGTTTCGTAGCACTAATATTTTCTGATTGTCCAAAACCAAAATCACTAGCACTACTCCAATTGTCAGCTGCTTGAGCTGTCATCGGCCTACTAAAGACGCTAATAACTATTAAGACTGCCAATAAGACTTTACTTACTTTCTTCATTTATAATCTATCTCAAACTGAAATCTTGGTATTTTAATATTTGTATTATTCTTCTCTAGTTTTGTCGCTCCGGTGTTAATATCATCAGCGTACTCTGGTCTAGTGGTATCGGTTATGGTATTTGGTAAAGCAATTTTTTGTTGTCCGACTTTAGAATGATCACTCGATTTTAAGCGGATTGTTGTCGGACCAACATTGCCAGTTGTGCCTGAGTCCGGAGATAGATAACCTTTCCAATCAACAACGATGCCTGAGATTAAAATTATCAAAATCGCTCCAAGTCCAATAATGGCAAACGAATGGCGATGGAGAAACTTCTTTAATAAACTCATCGTAAACCAAAAATCATGCCTAACGGTTTTCCAAAACAACGCTTACCGCCGAAGGCAGGTAACTTACTAGACTAATTCCTTCGGGGAGGGTGAAATCAGATAATTTGATCGTAATGGAATATGTCCCAGCCGACTGATAAGGCGAAAGGCTTAGTTTAAGTTTGGCTGTACCGTCTGCCAGATTACTTAAAATTGTTGACGGTCCAGAAACTAAGACTGAAACTGAGCTTGGCGTAAGAGAAGTTACTTTTAGAAGTGAGCTTAATCCATCGTACTCAATTTCGGGAACGATGGTTTTTACCGTACTAGTAAGTTCTAAGTCGATCTTGGCACTTATTTTGCTAGTTCCGTCCGCAATGGTAACACCTGAGGGTAAAGATAAAGTAATTGAAACAGTAGTATTACTACTCAGAGCAGCAACGGGAATTGGTTCTGTTGGAATCTCAGTTAAATTAGCTAGTTGATCAGCTGAGCCCGTAACGGTCACTACTGATGGATCAACGATAATAGATTTGATCCAAAAACCACTTGCGGGTTGACCTGATGTAATTGGACGAATGCCAACGGTTTTCAAATTTCCAGCTTTTACCAAATTAATTGTGGCCTCAACTTCAGTTGGATTAAAACTGACCGAACCAATAACTTCACCAGCAGAATTAAGGGCAACTAAACTAAACTTCTGAATTATTTTTTGGATTTCTCCATTTAATTTAACTTGAATAAATGCTTGAGATAAATTAGTTAAAACAGATTTTGGTCCCCTTGCTTCAACCTTCAATGGCTCATAGGTTGGTTCATCGGGTACTAAATCATTTCCAGCTTTACCAGAAAATTTAGCTATTACGGTCACAGTTTTTTTAATAACAGGTTCAACAGTAACTACAACATTACTGGGGTTAATCCTAACTATTGTCACATCTTGAATTTTAGAAGTTAGTTTTACCGGCAGGTCGTAAGTTCCTTCTCCACGAGCGGCTACATCGACAGTAGCGGAAAAGTTATCTGCCGTTAAAGACTTCCACTTATTATTTTGGGCACTAACAATTATTTTTGTGTTTACTTGGCTACCAAAGCTTGCTGCCATTCCTTCAGGAAGATTGACAGCCACCAATGGAACACCACTTGGAAGTTCGGCAGTTTTGGCTCCGATACCACTAACTAATCCCACAATTAAAAAAGAACCTATTAAAGAGAAAAAACCAATAAGAAATGAATTCAAATATGGTGGTTCAGAATTGGTTAGGCTTGCCTTGTTACTAAATAATCCCAACCATCGATCATCTAAATAAAGTGGTAAACCTATAACTAGTAATACTAAACCGAATTGGGCTAATACGTGGAGACCGGGAAGAGTAATGTAGGCACTAATAACGAGTAACGAAAGAGCTAAACCAATTAAGGAAAAATAGTTTATATTCTTCCTAGAATTAAAAGTTCGCACAATCAAGTACAAGATTACCGCTACCAGTAAAATATCAAAAGAAAAATATAACCAACGTGTGGTGTCACCAACACCAAACTGCAACCATCCCTGCCAGATATCTTTCAGCGTCTGTATATCCCCTCCTAGATTTAAGTATCGAGTATCAAGTGTCAAGTTTCAAGGGCGCTATTATTACTAACAGACGTCTGAGTCTTGACGGCATCTACATACCGTGGTATGGTAATCTTACAAATGGCCTTCGGGCTTTAGTCTGCGCAAGCAGACTAGGTAAATGCAAGGGAGCGGTCAGAGTAAATCTTTGGTCGCTTTTTTGATTCTTATAATCGAACTTTCCTTGGCAAGAGTGATTTTGTCTGTAAGGCGCTTAGAACTAATGAGTCGTAACTGGGAAATCATAGCTGCACGGGTCTCTCCGTCGTTAGCTAAACACTCAACATAAAATCGGTTATCTTTCATTTTGGTCGAAAGAGGCACAGCCCAGAAAAGGAATTGATTAAACTTTCTTAGTATAATAACCGGCCGGCTAAAGGACTTGCCCTTACCATCTTCCTCGTGCCCAACATTAGCTCCGAGACGACACCACCAAATCTCTCCATCGCGAAAATATGATAATTGAACTGATTTCTCCTCTATACTCCCCTTCGCTTCGTGCCATTTCTTGTAATCCCGTTTCGTCATCTATTTTTCAGCATAACAAAAAAGTTCAGTGGAAAGTGTTGACTTTCGAGAACGAATTCATTATAAATACTGCATCTTCGGCCCTAAAGGAGGAACCCGATGACGAACAACACCTTAAAACTAGTAGTCGCCCTGGATTGTATTCGCAACGAAGTGTGTAGTGGCATCAGTTCTAACGGGGGCGGAGCCGCAACTGAAAAGCAGTTTAGAACTCTACACTCCAGTTTGTTCATAATAGCTGACGCCCTTAATATCGACGAGCAAACAATGTTTGCTGATTGGGGCATTACAAAAGAGACCTGGCGTCGATGGCAAAAAGGCAAACAGTATCCCTCGCTCTGGTCTCTACTGGGCCGTGAAAAAAGTCTGGTCAACTTGATCGAGCGTAGGACGTACCTGCCGAGAGACCTCATGCGCGATGCAGCAAGAGAGTTCTATCAGGTTGTCGGAAGACTAGTTTCCCAGTTGCCTGCGGAAAATCTTTTTCCACCGCATGGGGAGATATGTGGGATGTAAGGATGGCTTATGACTGCCCTTCGAATCTGCCCTGGCGCACACCGCGCCAGGGCCTCTTTTTATAAATGAGATATCGTGAGGCATGACCCATCAAAAGCAGGTCAGTGAGCGGTTTTTCACCATATTTCGTTAGAGAAGCGGGTGGAGGTAGGGATCGCGAGGGGGTAGGGGGCGGCTTCGCAAATCAGCCCCCTGGTCCTCGGTTGAAGCCAGGTGGGCGCAGGCCACAACAGTTAGCTCGAAGTAACTCTACTCAACACTAATTTTGATAAAGGCTAGGACATCGCCTTTTTCTAATTCAGGAGCGCCTTCCATACCAACTCCACATTGTTCACCAACTTCGGCTTGATCAACAGCAACTTTACCAATCTTTAAACCAGTCATTTTAGCCTTCCCGATTTCTTCTTTATCGCGGTAAGCAACAACTTCATCGCTCATCGTCACGATGCCTTGAGTAACATCTCCACCAGCAATAGCAATACCTTTTTTCTGAGAAAAGACTTGCAAAATTTTTAGTCGTCCTGTCTCTTCACGCACATAAACTGGAGTAGCAATTTTCTTTAATTTTTCCGTTAAAAGATCTAGAGCTTCATAGATAACCCAAAACTCACGTAATTCCACTTCTTCTTTTTCGGCTAAGTCCAACATGCGTTTTGTTGGAGTCGAACGAAATGCAATGACTAAGGCCTTCGCCGGTTTAGCTAAATTAATATCATTTTCGTTAATCGCTCCAATGCCACTTGAAAGTATCTCAACTGTCGCATCTTTGATTTTAAGTTTAGAAATCGAATCCTCAAGTGCCGCTAAAGAACCCCCAACATCAGTTTTTAAAACTATTCTTAAGTGATTATCGTTTTCGTCTGTTACCGCTTTGGATGTAGTTGCCGTTTGAACCACCATTGTTTTAGCGACTTTTTCATTAGGTGCTGTTATCAGACGATCACCAAATATTGGTACATTTTTTAAACCCATAATTACAACCGGAGTGGCTGGTCCAGCAGTGACAATATTACGCCCTAGATCATTTTCTAATACTTTAATCCGACCATATGTCCCACCCGTAACAACGACCTGACCAGCTCTGAGTGTTCCGTTATAGATAAGGACGGTAGCAATTGGACCACGTTGTTTATCCATATTGGCTTCAATAACAATGCCTTCGCTTGGAGCCTCAGGATCAGCTTTAAGCTCAAGTAAATCGGTTGTTAAAATTACCATTTCAAGTAACTGATCCACACCCTTACCAGTCTTAGCAGAAACGGGGACGACTACAGTTTTACCACCCCATTCCTCGGGGGCTAGATCATTTTCGACTAATTGTTGTTTGACTCTTTCGATATTTGCCCCAGGTAAATCAAATTTATTTATTGCAACTATAACCGGTACATTAGCGCTACGAGCATGGTGGAGAGCCTCAAGAGTCTGTGGTTTGACACCATCATCAGCTGCAACTACTAAAATAACTAAATCCGTAATACTTGCTCCGTGAGCCCTCAGAGCCGAAAATGCTTCGTGACCAGGCGTATCCACAAAAGTAATTTTTCGTTTACTTCCTTCTGAGGTTTTAAACTCAATCTGGTAAGCACTGATATGTTGGGTGATCCCACCAGATTCACCACCAGCAATGTTAGATTGTCGGATAAAGTCTAATAGAGAAGTTTTGCCATGATCAACATGACCCATTATCGTTACGATCGGTGGTCGGGCAATTGAAGATTTTGTATCCGTACTTTTAGTAAAAACATTTGTTGCTACAACTTCTTGTTCGGCTGTCCACCCAAATTCCTCGACCAATAGTGCTGCAGTATCATAGTCAATCGACTGGTTAATTGTTGCCATAACACCGTTTTTTATCAACTTACCAATCACGTCAGTAGCACCAACCTTCATTTTATCTGCCAACGCTCTGACGGAAATAGATTCCGGTAATTGGAGAACCTTTTGTTCGGCCATTATTTCTTCCCCTTTGGCTCTACAATCTCCTCGGGCGAAACTTCGTCGGATTCGTTGACAACTGTCATGGAGACAACTTTGTCATTACCACTTGAGCGCATTAAGATAACACCCGAAGCTTGACGTGATAGTTTTTTTACAGAAGCAATTGGTATTCGAATAACTTGACCCGTATCTGAAACAATAATTAAATCTTTAGACTGTTTATTGATAACTGTCCCACCTGCCAGTAAACCAGTTTTAGGTGTTAATTTGGCTATTCGGATACCGCTTCCACCACGATGCTGGTTGCGAAATTCTTTAACGTTAACTTTTTTACCAACACCATTTTTCGAAATTACACAGATAGCCTCAGATTCATCAGTTAGAACAGTTGTTTCGATTATTTCGTCGTCTCCTTTAAGCCGCATTCCTCTTACCCCTGAGGCGCTTCGACCCATTACCCGAGCTTCTGACTCATTGTATAAAATAACCTGTCCATTTTTCGTCATTTGAGCAATCTCATCGCTCCCAGTAGTTCGTTTAACCCAAAGTAAAACATCTTTTGGTTTCAGACCAATAGCGATCACTCCACTTTTACGAACATTTTTAAATGCTTCAGTCGCAACACGTTTAACTACACCTAATCTTGTTGCAAAGAAGAAAAATCCAGCTCGATTTTTATCCGACATTGTGATTAAGGCCGTAACTTTTTCTTCGGCTTCAATTCGAATTAAGTTAGGTAGGGCAATACCCTTGCTTTGGCGACTAGAAGCTGGAATTTCGTAAGCTTTAATAGTGAAAACTCTTCCGGCATCGGTAAAGAACATAATATCGTCGTGCGTTGAAGCAAAAACAATATCAACAACAGCGTCATCCTCACGCGTTTGCATCCCAATTACACCTTTACCACCTCTTTGTTGGCTCTTATAGGTATCGGCCGGAAGACGCTTGACATAGTTACCCCGAGTCAAGCTAATTAAGACAGACTCTTCGGGAATCAAATCTATAGCCGTAAGTTGACCCAGAGCTTCAGGACGAATTTCAGTTTTACGCTCAATATTAAACTTAGCTTTCATTTCCAATAACTCGTCCTTAATAATTTTTTGAATTCTCGCTGGCTTAGCAAGAATGTCTTCCAAATCAGCAATTAGTTTCAAAATTGCATCATATTCATCGTAAATTCGCTGACGTTCGAGATTAGCTAATTGGGACAAACGCATTTCCAAAATAGCATTGGCCTGTATCTCAGTCAGTTCGAACTGCTTCATCAATTCGGTCTTAGCCTCTTCCCGATCTTTAGAAGCTCGAATTAATTTAATGATGGCATCAAGATGATCAAGAGCAATCTTTAATCCTTCTAAAATATGGGCCCGAGCTTTGGCAATCTTCAAATCATATTCAGTTCGACGAGTAACAATAGTTATTCTATGGGCTAAGAACTCGCAAAGGACTTCCGTGACATTAAGTAATCGCGGCTGGATTCCGTCAATTAAAGCCACTAGATTATAATGGACAACAGATTGTAATTCAGTTAGCTCATATAGTTGGTTTAAGATTTTTGAGGCCATCGCTCCAACCTTTAGCTCGACTACCACCCTCACACCATCTTTTTGATCCGACTCATCGCGAAGATCACTTATACCCTCGATTTTTTTACTTTTGACCAAATCAGCAATATGAGTAACAAAAGTCGCTTTATTTGTTTGATATGGAAGTTCACTTACAATAATCCTGTTTCGATTTTTCTCTTCTTGAATTTCTGCTCGTCCGCGTACCACGACTCGACCCCGACCAGTTGAAAGAGCTTCCTTAATATCATTTTGACCGTAGGCAATTCCTCCAGTAGGAAAATCAGGTCCCTTAATGATTTCGATTAATTCATCAACGTCGGCTTCTGGTTTTTCTTGTAATAAAAGTAACCCATCTATTATTTCACCGACATTGTGAGGAGGAATATTTGTAGCTAAACCTACAGCAATTCCTTGCGAGCCATTAATTAACAGATTAGGCAAGCGCGCCGGTAAGACTACTGGCTCTTTGTGGGTACCATCGTAGTTGTCTTGAAAGTCCACCGTGTCTTTGTCAATGTCCGCCAAAAGGGCTTCTGCGGCGCCGACTAACTTTGCCTCGCTGTACCTCATGGCCGCTGCCGGATCCCCATCCATCGAGTTGTGGACAAAGATACCGCTCGCTAGAGCAAAGTTATGACTGCCTTCAATAGTCAGATCGAATACATCTTCCCGCTCAGCTAATACTTTAATACTAATAACTTTATGGTTCTGATTGATCGAATGCAAAACTAAATTAGGATCGTTGTCGTAATATTTATTAAGCCCTATTTCCCATTTAGTTGCGCCGCCGTAATTGTACAACTCAGTTCGTTTCTTCTCATACAGTTCCTTATTGAGAGGTTTTTTATCGTTCAATACGGCCCTACAGATGTTTAGAAACTTTGATTTACCCGTAAGATTCGTAAGTCGTCTTTTATTTGAAGCGACAATCTTTTCGTGAAAAATTTGTCGATACTCCGGCACTTGCCATAGTCTCTTCAAGGTCTTTGAGCCACGGGTAGCTAGCTCGAGTCGCTTCTCGGGGTGGTTCTTGACAAACTCCTTATTAACCGCACTGAGAAAGAGTCGCATTTTCTCCTGATAGGCCGGATCCTGCCAATTCTTCAGGTTTCTTTCAGACAGTCTAGCCCCATATTCTTTTCGATTTTTTGGGTCAGACCAGAATGCGGCTCGACCAATAGCTATTTTTTGTCGATATTCCTCATCTTTATGCAGTTCAGTAGCGTGTTGGTAATGAATTTCCCAGTGATCGCCCCATTCAACCCTTAAAATGTTATCAGGATTATTGTTGAGCTTATTAAAATCGACATGATGCCTCACTCTTCCCCTGCTCTTGGAGTAGATTCCCTGGGTAAGGTTGTAATTGTCAGCCATGTGATGGGCCGGAACCCAGGTCTGGGTTTTGTTTTGATATATGAGTCGATAACCTTTTCTCTTGAGGCGGTCTTCTTCTGTAGAGAGCTTTTGGTACAATGGCATTAGCGATTGGCCGGTGGTAAGATCTCGAGCTTCCTTATAGGAGCCGTCCCTCAACATAAATCGATGGTTTGGCGTACACCTTATCCTCGCACCGTTATCAAGCCGAACTTCAATTAACTCGGCTTGAGTTTGGGTTAAGCGGGGCTTCAGGATTTCTGCGATCGAGATTAAGCCAGAATTATTAACTGTGAAAGTATAGTTTTTCTTACCGTCTTGATACTCTCTGACTAAATTCTCAAAACTAAGATTTCGGCCGTCTGCCAGTAATACCTCCGTGTCTTTGGTGAAACAACCAAAATTACCTTGACCGTTAACAAGTGGCATTCGTAAACTCCACCATTGAGCCATTCTTACCATGGCTTCATAAATTGATGAGTCGCCATGAGGGTGGTAAAGACCCATAACTTGACCGACAATTTTTGCCGATTTTTGGTGCTTGGAATTGGCCGACAAGCCCATCTCACGCATAACATAAAGGATACGACGTTGAACAGGTTTTAATCCGTCTCTAACATCAGGCAGGGCTCGAGCAACAATAACGCTCATGGCGTAATCTAAATAAGACTCGCTCATCTCGTCGTGAATCTGTCGTGGTTTAATTACACCGAAGTCAGTTTTTTCAGGCATCACTTTAACACTCTTATTGAGAGTATTGGGCTCGCTATCAGCTTGTCGATCTTTTTTTTCTACTTCTTCAGCCATCTTAAATATCCAAGTTTCTCACACTTGTTGCCCTGTTTTGAATAAATCGTTTTCGTGGCAAAACATCTTCACCCATCAAGTCAGAGAAAATTTCGTCAGCTTTTTCAGCATCTTCAACTGTTACCCGTAAGAGCACACGATTGACTGGATTAAGGGTGGTCTCCCAAAGTTGTTCGGGGTTCATCTCACCTAGACCCTTATAGCGCTGAACGTTAACACCAGTTAGTGATGAATTATCTTTCTTAATCTTGTTCAAAACTTCTTCGCGTTCAGCTTCGCTATGAACATATGTAACGTCTTTTTTGTATTGAACGCCAAATAGAGGCGGTTGGGCAATGTAGAGATAGCCTTTCTCGATAATTTCGGGATAGTGTCGGTAGAAAAATGTCAGCAGCAGTGTTCGAATGTGAGCGCCGTCGACATCAGCATCGGTCATAATCACAATGAAGTGGTAGCGAACTTTGTCGACATTTTTTTCTTCGCCGACACCCATTCCCATAGCAACTATCATCGATTTAATCTCTTCGTTGATTAGCATTTTATCTAAACGAGCCTTTTCGACATTGAGAATTTTACCACGCAAAGGGAGAATTGCTTGGAACTTTCGGTTGCGACCACTTTTGGCTGACCCACCGGCACTATTCCCCTCAACTATGTATAGCTCAGATTTAGCCGGATTTCGTTCTGAACAATCTGCTAATTTACCTGGTAATGTCATACCTTCAAGCGCTCCCTTACGGACTACGGCTTCGCGAGCGGCTTTGGCTGCAAGACGTGCTCGGGCAGACAAAGAGACCTTTTCTATAATAGTTCGAGCTTCTGAAGGATGTTCCTCAAACCATCTTTGTAAGCCTTCATTTACAACAGTCTCAACATGGCCTCTCATAGCTGGGGTACCAAGTTTAGATTTTGTTTGACCTTCAAATTCTGGATCTAGGAGTTTGACTGAAACAACAGCAGTTAGCCCCTCACGAATATCTTCACCTACGATTCCCATATCTGAGTCTTTACCCGCTAGCTTGCGACCGTAGTCGGTAATAACTCTTGTAATGGATGAACGAAAACCAGTTAAATGAGTCCCACCTTCAATGGTGTGAATATTATTAGCAAATGTAAAAACATGTTCGTTGTAATCATTCACATACGTCAGGGCGACTTCAATAAGGTTATCGCCAACTTGTTTTGTTAAATAAATCGGTCGATCAATAAGTGATTTTTTATGACGAACAAGGTGGCTAACATACGAAGCAATACCACCTTGAAAATGAAAATTGTAACTTTCCGGGTACTGTTTGTCTTCGGCAGAGATATCTTCTTCAACTCTGTTGTCTTTAATTGAAATAAAAATTCCCTTGGTTAAGTAGGCTTGCTGACGAACGTGGTCAACAATAGTTTTACGAGAGAAGATGGTACTGGGGAAAATTTGCGGATCAGCTTCAAAAGTAATTTTCGTACCTTGCTGATCGGTTGATCCAATTTCTTTTATGGGGTATTTCGGTTTTCCTCTCTCATATTCCTGAATATAATGTTTACCTTCTTTAAAAACTTCCGCTTTTAGATTAACGGATAGGGCATTAACAACTGACACACCAACACCATGTAGGCCTCCAGAAACCTTGTAACCCTCTCCGCCAAATTTTCCACCAGCATGGAGTTTGGTTAAGACCGTCTCAAGAGCCGAAACCTTTGTTGTAGCATGCATATCTACTGGAATACCGCGACCGTCATCTTGAACAGAAACGGTACCGTCTTCATTAAGTTCAATTGAAACGCGACTGGCGTGCCCCGCCATTGCTTCGTCAAATGAATTATCTAAAACTTCCCAAATTAAATGATGGAGTCCCTCGATACCAGTTCCGCCAATGTACATTCCTGGTCGTTTACGGACCGGCTCTAGACCCTCTAGAACAGTAATTTGTTTGGCAGAATATTCAGCACTCATTAATCTAATTTTACCCTAATATATGGAGAAAACCAAGCCAAGAAAATCATTCGAGTTTGAGTTAAATGACAAGCCCCCGATCCGCGTGGAAGGGGGGCCTGGTTGACGGGGTTAGTCGGCGACACGATTGTGCCGAGTCCCGTCTTTGGGTGGTTTAGGCGTTTGACACCTGCCCACCCTGTTCGCGCCGGCTCCGGATCAGCCGGTGTCCGTGGATGTGGCCGTCGAGGCCGTTGTACCGAAATAAGCTTCACCTGCGGACATGTGACCCGCAGGCCCTGCGCGTGAGTTCATCATTTAAACTCACCTCCTCATTTTCCGCCTCATCAACTCTGACGATTTGGTAAAGATAATATAGCAAAAAACTTTATATAAATCAAGGCTTTTTAGAGAATTTTACAACTGGCTCTCAACGATCTTTTTTATCTTTTCTTGAAAGATTTTTGTATCAAACTTTTCGGCGTGGGCACGGATTTTGGCAGGATCGTATTTGGTGGCATTAAATTCTTTGAGCACCGTCACGAGTGATTCGACCGTCTGTGCGGTGAAGAATTCGCCCGTCACACCCGGCACCACCGATTCCAGTGCCCCACCTTCGCCGTAGGCGATCACCGGCCGGCCAGACGCCATCGCTTCGAGCGGCGTCATCCCAGCATCTTCTTTCGGCGGAAATATCAAACCAATGGCCTGCGAATAAAGATCGGCCAATTTGTCGTCGCTCACCCGGCCGACAAACTCAATTGTTGGCCCCGCGATCGCCATTAGTTCAGTTATTTTGGTCCCGCCACCAACTACTTTGAGTTTTAGGCCGAGTTGGTTGGCCGCCTTAATCGCTAAGTCCGTTCGCTTATACGGTTCGTTTCGACCCAGCGTCAACCAGTAGTCGCCAATTTTGTCGGTAATTCTAAACCGGCTGGTAGCAACTGGCGGAAAGATCACTTCGTCCGGAGTCCGCCCGTAGTATTTCTTCGTGCGTGCGGCAATGTAATTAGAATTCGCAATTAAGTAGTCTGGTCGCTTACTGGCTTGAAGATCCCACCGAGTTAGGTATTTCAAAATTTGTCCTACCACCGGTCGACCAATTATCGGTAACGGGATTGGGGCGTCTGCCAGATACTTCTCTCTATCACTGGTTAAATATCTTGTAGGCGTATGGAGATAGCAGATATGTTTAGTGGGCGGTTTAGTTATCGCGCCCTTAGCGTAAGCCGAAGAATCCGACAATATGACATCATAAGCAGACAGGTCGAAAGATTCGATCGCACGTGGCATCAGCGCTAGATAGTACTTGAAAGCTTTCGGTATTCCGGGAAAATCTTGTAAAAAACTTGAAACAACTTTGCGCCCAGGCAGAAATTCGTCGACTAGTTTTTGGTCTTTGGCGATGACATAGATTGGTGCCTCTGGCCAAATCTCGCTAAAAGTTCTTAAAACTCGCTCTCCCCCACCCCATTGGGTAAAAAAATCATGTACTAGCGCAATTCTCATTGTTCCGATCTAGCCAGCTGTCTTACCATATAAATGAAGGTCGCTAAAATAATGCGGATATCAAACCAGATCGACCAATTCTCGATGTAATAAAGATCGTATTTGACCCGGTCCGCAATCGGGGTATTGCCTCTGGCGCCGTTGATCTGTGCCCAACCGGTCATACCAGATTTTACATGATGTCGTTTGAGATATTCTGGTAATTCCTGAGCGAATTTAGCTACGTATTTGGGCTGTTCTGGACGCGGTCCGACAATACTCATCTTGCCTATGAGTACGTCCCAAAGTTGAGCCAATTCGTCCAGATTTGTCTTACGCAAAATCCGACCGGCTGGAGTAACGCGCGGATCTTTCACTTCATTACTCGACCAGCCCCGGAATTCTGGAAACCGATCGTCCCCATCAACATACATACTTCGAAACTTATGAAGGAAGAATTCTTTGCCGTCTTGCCCGATCCTCTTCTGACGGATAATTCCCGAGCCAGTAGAAACCTGACTAATAGCAAAGAGTATGAGTAACAGTGGCGAAAGAATGATTATGGAAGGTATGACTATAACTAGATCCAATAGCCTTTTATAAACCCGTCCCCAGCCTTCTAGCGGTGTTCGGCGAAAGAATAATACCGGACTTCCAGCCAAAGTTCCCATCTCTACGTTAGTTGAGCGTACTGTGCTCAAGCTCGGCACCAGTACGAACTGTGTATTGGTTCTGTCTGCCCAACTAATAACCGACAACATTGACGCTTCGTCAAGAACATTATCTTGTACAACTATCTCGTCAACTTGTCCAGGTTCTAGCTTTGTAAGTTCAGAAAGGTAGTCGCTTTTAATAATCTGGCTTAAGTGGCGACCATGTTTTTCTTCTATTCGGAAACTGCCTATCAAATTTTCGTGGTTACCCGAAACCAGTAAAACAGAACGAATAACCCCTATCCCTTGGCGACGCAGTATCCCAATAGTAGCACTCAAAACCAACTTATCTACGATACACAACAAACTAGTCAGGCCTACACCGTAGACAATCAACAAACGAGGAAAGTTCTGGGCTTCAGGTGATCTGCTTAGATATAGAAAGATCATAAAAGCCCCCCAACCCGACAGCAGACCTATAAGCAAGCGGCTAATAGCACTCCAGCCAGTCGGCAAAGAACGTTGGTTGTACAGACCTTGGCTAGCAAGAAAGACTAGCCAGGCTGGGGTAGCCCACCACAGAAGTCGTAGGTAATTAGAAAATGGGAGTAGATAAATATCTCCGCCATCGGAGCGAAGTTTGTAGGCTAAAATCATCGCCAAGACGATTGCTACAGCATCTAAGATGACGGCTAGTATTGCTAAACTTACACTGAATTTTCTCATTCAAAGATATTGTACACCAGAAAACCGCTCTTTCGAGCGGTTCTCCTTGCTTGTAACACGCGTGTTAAAGCAATACTAACGAGCCTTACGCAACATTGGGAGACCTGTGCGAGCGTTCTCCATTACTTCGTAGCCGGCTGGAATTGCATCAAGGGCGCCCGGTCGGACGTCTTGAGCGAAGAAATAGATGGTCTGTTGGCGACCGCCACGCAGGGTAACATCTCGGGAGTGTAGGTAGTAAGTCTTACCAGACTTTGCTGATACTTTGCTAAATGCCATGCTTCTCACCTCCTTCCCTAAAGTTTTTTATTTTTAACTTGTGATACAGCAAACCAGTACCGTACCTGATATACATTACTAAAGACCTGATACGAACCTGTCAAGAGGAAAGAGAGTTTTGCAGGTTCAATTACCTGATATTTTGTATAAAAAACTCGAGGTGGCTATTCTGCTACGTTAGCTAAAACGGCCACCTCGGAGATCATGTTACCTCGGGTGTCTGAATGCTGATGGGGGCTCTACCAACCCCCTTGCATGTTGATCCAGATTTGTCTAGGTGGTCTCGTAACATATAACGTGACTCCGGAACAAAAGAGTCAGCTAGTCCCTTTCTGTAACCTAACGGATCGAGATCTAGCCCGATCCCCTTCTGGTGACAGACAGGACAGACCCCTAATAAGACGGGGATTTCGATACTCATTTTCAGTTACAACCTCCTGGGTTATGGCTTGATTGTATTAGCTAAGTTGGGTAAGTCAAGGGAAATACTGGTAATTTTCAGGTAGAATTGCAGAGTCATGAAATTTGAATTGGCAACCGATATGAAACCAGCCGGCGATCAGCCGAAGGCGATTGAGGCGCTGGTTAAAGGAATCAACAAAGGCCTGAAGCATCAGGTGCTTTTAGGTGTGACCGGATCTGGTAAAACCTTCACCGCTGCTAACGTCATCGCTCAAGTTCAAAAACCTACCCTTTTTATAGCTCACAACAAAACGCTGGCCGCCCAGCTCACTAGCGAGTTTCGTCACTTTTTTCCAAAAAACGCTGTTGAGTATTTTGTCTCTTATTACGATTACTACCAACCAGAGGCATATATGCCCAATTCAGATACATATATTGAAAAAGAAGCTCAGATTAATGATGAAATAGATCGGTTACGTCATGCCGCAACACAGGCGCTTTTAAGTCGAAAAGATGTTATTATCGTTGCTTCTGTTTCCTGTATCTACGGTCTAGGTTCGGCAGAAGAGTATCAGAAAGCAACATTAGTTTTAACTAAAGGGGATAAAGCTGATCGTGAAGCAATTATAGATAAGCTTGTTTTTCTACAGTACCAACGCAACGATGTTGAGTTAGCTCGTGGTGATTTCCGTGCTCGTGGCGAAATTATCGAAGTGATGCCATCTAACGCCACTACACTAGTTCGGATTAAACTTGACGGAGATACTATTGCAGATATTCAGGAAATCGATCACGTAACAGGGACGATTACGGCAACCCCAAGGTTTGTGGTTATTTACCCTTCTCGCCATTTCGTTACCCCTCCAGAAAAAATTGAAGGAGCCCTTTCTTCAATCGAGACCGAACTTAAAGATCGACTTAAAGTGCTGGAAAAAGAAAATAAAGGTATAGAAGCAGATCGTTTAGCTCGTCGCACTCTTTATGATATGGAGATGATTCGCGAGGTCGGTTACTGCAACGGAATAGAGAACTACTCCCGACATTTTGATGGTAGGGCTCCAGGCGAGACTCCAAACACTTTAATGGATTACTTTCCTAAAGATTTTTTAACAATTATTGATGAGTCACACGTTACTGTTCCCCAAATCGGTGGAATGTTTAATGGAGATAGGGCTCGTAAAGAAGTCTTGGTAGATTACGGGTTCCGTCTTCCGTCTGCCAAGGACAACCGTCCATTGAGATTCCCTGAATTTGAACAAAAAGTTGGTCAAACCATTTACACTTCCGCCACACCAGGATCCTATGAACTTGAAAGAACAGAGCAAACCGTGGAACAGATTATTCGTCCAACTGGTTTGGTTGACCCTGAAATAATTATTCGACCGCTAGATAACCAAGTTGGTGACCTAATGGAGCGAGCAAAAGAACGTGTTAAACGTGAGGAGAGAGTGCTCGTAACGACCTTGACCAAGAAAATGGCTGAAGATTTAACAGATTATTTCACTGAACAAGGTATCCGGGTTCGTTATCTGCATTCTGGTATTGAGACTCTAGAACGTATCGAAATACTGCGTGAATTACGTAAGGGTACTTTCGATGTATTGGTTGGGGTTAACCTTCTGCGAGAAGGCCTGGATCTACCAGAGGTATCGCTTGTGGGAATATTGGATGCTGACAAAGAAGGATTTCTCCGTTCTGACAGATCACTAATCCAAACAATTGGTCGTGCCGCCCGAAACGTTCAAGGCCAGGTAATTCTTTATGCGGATAATATTACTGGGAGTTTAAAACGAGCAATCGACGAAACTGATCGGCGCCGAGCTATTCAGGAAGAGCACAATAAGAAACATCACATTACCCCAACGACAATTTCTAAAGAAATAACCTCAATAGTTGAGCAGGAGCTCTCTGAATCTGTAGGTTTAGATAAAATTGAAACCCAGTTAGCTAAGTCTAATATTGAATCCCTTATTAAAGCCAAGGAGCGAAGTATGAAGTTAGCCGCCCAAGAATTGCAATTTGAACTGGCTGCGATACTGCGCGACGAGGTGATAAAGTTGAAGAAAATGCAGAAAGAGAAGGCAGGTTTTGTCGACATAAAAGACTAGGGACTCCCTTTTCATGGGGAGTCCCTTCTGAGGGTGTCGGCAAGGTGTTGCCGCAACCTCTGGTCGAGAGAAGGGCACAAAGACTCGTGCCCTTGAGTCACTAGATGAGCCCCGAGGCGCTTAAGCTCATCTCTTTCGGCGGTTTCGAGTCGAGAGTAGATCTCGATTGCCTTTTGACAGGTGATCGGTTCTGCTTCGAGCGTGACAAGATACTGCCGAGCGGTTTGGCGACGGACAATCTGCACCTCGCGTCGGCTACCGGGCCTAAACACGCCTAGTATGATACCCTAATCGAATCAATTAATC
This sequence comes from Candidatus Berkelbacteria bacterium, assembly GCA_024654065.1. GTDB lineage: Bacteria > Patescibacteriota > UBA1384 > 2-12-FULL-50-11 > 2-12-FULL-50-11 > JANLIQ01. The sequence continues at coordinate 43,995 of JANLIQ010000076.1, forward strand.
AAGAGTTTAGAGCTCGAGGTAGATTCTAGAGTCATCGAAACACTTCGGCTAATATAAGCCGACTAGAAGGTGTGGAGATGCATGACAAGACTGACGTATTATGAACGAGAGATTA
>JANLIQ010000077.1 GCA_024654065.1 Candidatus Berkelbacteria bacterium
TAATCTCTCGTTCATAATACGTCAGTCTTGTCATGCATCTCCACACCTTCTAGTCGGCTTATATTAGCCGAAGTGTTTCGATGACTCTAGAATCTACCAGTTTGGTGCGTGGGTTTACTTTCAGGCGGTTTTACCTTAATGATTAGTCTGATGCGCACAAAGACTGCACCAGAAATTTACGTAACCGTTGAAGATAAAAAGCTTGGTATGACCGGTTTCCTGGTAGTTGAAAGTACGGAAGTTGGTCCCGGTAAGGGCGGGATGCGTATGACCTCAAACGTCACTATCGGAGAAGTAGAGCGATTAGCTGACACCATGACCTGGAAAAACAGTCTCTTTGAATTACCCTTTGGTGGTGCTAAGTCCGGTATTGTTTGGAACGGGGGATCAGACGGATTGAAAGAACAGTTTGTTCGTTCCTTTGCTCGTAAGATTAAAGAATACATTCCCTCCAAGTACGTTGCCGGACCAGATGTTAATAGCGGGGAGAAAGAGATGGTATGGATCGCTGACGAACTTAAACGCTGGGACTCCTCCACTGGAAAGCCGTCAGATTACTGCGAAACAAAAGATGGCAAGAAATTCTGTGGTTTACCGCACGAGTTAGGTAGCACTGGTTTTGGCGTTGCCATTGCTGTTGAGACGACCGCCAAGTTACTCAACCTTGATCCAACAGCCACAACGGTTGGTATTCACGGTTTCGGTAACGTTGGAACTTTTGCTGCTAAGCACTTGTGCGAGCGAGGCTACAAGATAGTACTACTGGCTGGCTCCAAGGAAGCCACGTACCGGCCGGGGGGATTCAAGGCCTCAGAGATTCAGGATGTTATCGACAAAAAACAAACCTTAAATGACCTTCCTGGAAAGAAACTATCTCAGGAGAAATTCTGGTCAACCCCCGTTGACGTCTTAATCCCCGCTTCTGTTACTAACGTAATAAACGAAACAAACTTTGAAACAATCCAATCTAGGTTGATCGTTGAGGGCGGAAACATTCCGATGACAGTCCCAATCGAAGAACAGCTCCACCGTCGAGGAAAGGTGATCGTACCCGACTTTGTTGCTAATGGTGGCGGTATTATCTCTTCTTATGCGGAACTCCAGGGACTCAGTCCCGACCAAATGTTTAAGCTGGTGGAAGAAAAGATTAGTCGTACCACTAATGAAGTAATGACAAAAAGTATAGCTAACAGTCACTACTCCCGAGACGTCGCTATCAAGCTTGCGAAGGCTAACCTAGCTAAACAACTCGGGTAGCGATCGGATTAACTGGTCTCTCTTCAACCCGGCTTGCTTTTCCCGACGCTACTCCCGCAAAGAGAAGTGTTAACCAGATTGCCGCTTGTCCGGTGTAGTGGTTAATAAAAATCCCGGCAACGGCCAGACCCAGAGCGGTAGCTCCCACTGCGATAGTAGTAGCTGTTTGGGCACGAAGTAACGACCAAACTAGACAGATCCAAAAGCCCAAGTAAGCCAGGGCCGCCAATAACCCCACCGCTTCGTAAGCGTCTAGGTAACTATTCTCGGTATAGTAGTTAGCTCCGCCATCGAGACGGTCCACCGAAACCAGACCAGCTGCACCAGCACCCCGACCCCAAAAGCCAATTTCGCCTCTCTGCTCCCAGACTCGCTCGTACTGCTCAAAACGCGTTGTGTTAGAAGCGGTTCGAACCAATTCTTCTGGTCTGGCAATTAGCAGAGCCCCGATCAGCACCAGTAATGCCACGAAGCTGACGGTGAGAAGACGGGCCGACTTTCCTAAAACTTGACGGCCAGTAGTAACGAGAGTGGCTCCGCCGAATAAGAAGCCCGTGTAGCTACTGCGAGAAAAGGTTAGCAATATTGCCGCTAGCCCGAACACGCCGGTGGTGATGGCTAAATATTTAGGGATGACTTTCTGCCAGAGCGGCCAGAGCAGTAAACTTACCAGCAGGAACAGCCCTAAAGCATTCGGTCCGGCGAGAGTCGACTGAAGCCGTGTCAAGCTAGAGGCGAGATGAATCTGCCCTAAGTAGCCCCGCCCGGTGCTGTCGATAGTCGTTCGCAGTAGCTCTGGCGCCACAAACTCAACGACTGCCCCGAGTACTACTAGCGCGGTCACGAAGGCCAGGGCTTGCCAAAGTTTCTGCTTGGAACCAGTCAGGGGCCAAAGCTGAAGGGTTACATATAGTAGGAGTGGCTCGATCAGGTAACGCACCCCCCTCAACCACTGTAAGACGGAATCCTGACGATACCAGTAACTAACCAGCACCAAGAGGATAAAAAACAACGCCAGCCAAGTCGAGGGATTGGGTCTATGAAATTGTCGATACCTTACAATACTTAATATTATCAGGAGTCCCAGTAACAGATTGCGACCAAGCCCAACCAATTCCTGGCCAGTGACGCTGACGAGCCACGCCGACAAAGGCAAGAAAAAGATTAGCGCCGCCAAGCACCAAAGACGTAGTCGCTCAACTACTAGCGACATCTCGATAAACTGCCAACGTTGATGCAGCCATTTGGCGCCAAGAGTATTGCTTAACGCGCTCAAGGCCTTTGGCGACCAACTCTTCCGCTAATTCTTTGTTGATTAAGATTTTTTCAATCGCGTTGGCTAATTCGTCAAGATTCTTGGGGTCAACCGACACGCCAGCGTCACCAACCACTTCAGGTAAACTGGAGGTATTACTCGTTACCACCGGAACTCCAGAGGCGAAGGCCTCTAGAACCATAATACCAAATCCTTCATACATACTAGGGTGAACATAAGTCAGTGCGGCCGAATAGATGGCGGCTAGGTCCTCGTCACTGACGAACCCGGGCGTGACAATGTTGGGATTAGCCGCTTGTTTCTGTTTGACCAATTCGGCAATCTGCGGGTTTTGAGTGTCCGATCGACCGCAGATTACTAAACCCAGATCGGGGAATTGTTCAGCTAATTTTTCGTGCGCTGTCAATAATGCTGGCAAACCTTTATAGGCTTCCCAACGCGAGACAAAGAGCAAATATTTTTTTGGCAGGCCGAGACGCTCTTTAACAGCAATCTTTTCCCGCTCCGTATGAACTCGAAACATCTTTTCGCTTCCTTCCGGCGTGATGACAATTTTGTCATGTCGGTAGTGCAGCATCCCCACCAGATCGCGCCGGGTCGATTCTGACGGCACGATAATTTTCTTGGCTCTCTTGCAGTCTCTCATCGTCCAGCGGTATGCGATCTTACGAATCAAAGACTTCTTCTGTGCCCCTGTCGGGTAGAGATGCATTATTAGGTCGTGAATCGTGACCACGAACGGTCGGCGGTACAGAATCGGGTGATTGAAATTAGTAAAATGAACCAAATCGAAGTTCTGAGCTTTCAAGATTCTAGGCAGTTTGGTCTGTTCACTCATTGAGTAGTGGACGGTCGGCACTACAAGCTTAGTCAGGTTTGGAGCGTGGAGGTCGAACTCTGGCTCGTCATCGGGGGTGATAATGGCGGTGTACGAATTTTCTTGATCAATTACCAGGAGTTCTTTCAAAAGATTGCGGCTGTAACGCCCCAACCCACCAGTACCCGAACGCCAAAAACGTAAGTCTAAGCCTATCTTCATGCACTCATATTCTAGCGTTTTGAAAGATTAAGAGAATCGTTTATCTTTTTTTAGACGCAACTTAGAGAGATCATTCTTGCCTATCCCAAGAGACTTGTTAGGATATAAACATGTTAAGACTGCGACGAGCGGTTTGTTCGGTAGTGGGTACAATGCTGTTAGTTGGGTCGTTTGGCCCATTTGAATCGGCCTTAGCCTTTGATACTTCCAGCGACAATTATATTAATGGTCAGTACTACAACTCGCTCGTCAGCGATGGTGATTTTGTTGATATTAACTCGATGAGCGTTGCTTCAATCCAATCTTTCCTATCTGGGAAGGGCGGGTATCTGGCCAATGCCCCATCAAGTCAGCTCGGCGATCGAGCCGCTGGTAGAAATGCTGCCCAAATTATTTATGACGCCGCTCATGGATCAGGCGAAGCTTCGGGGTCTTTGAACGGTATCACTATCAATTCCTCAACCGGTTCAGTCAGTCCCAGAGCCCTGTTGGTAACGCTCCAAAAAGAACAGAGTCTGGTCACCCGGACCGACTACTCTCAAAACGCCCTAGACAAAGCGATGGGCTACGGCTGTCCTGATTCTGGTGGTTGTAACGCCCGCTACGCCGGCTTCACCAACCAAGTTGAGTGGGCGGCCTGGCAGTTGCGCTACAACTACGAAGCGGCCGGAATGGATTCATCTTGGTGGGCTAGCCATTACTCAGGACCCCATTATTATGTTGGCTACTCACGAAGTCACAACTGGAGCAGTACCTACTATGTCGTCACCTACAAGAACCGGGCGACCGCCTCGCTTTATCGCTATACCCCGCACGTTGGTTACGGCAACTTTAACTTCTGGCGACTGATGATTGACTGGTTTGGCGTCGGCACAACGAGCGGTGGAGGAGCGGTTCTCGGCATTAATGACACCGAGACAATTTCTCAAGCCACTTACCGGAGTCACATTAAAATTGCCGGAACGAAAGCCAGCGAGGTACGAGCTTACTTTAGAGATACTCTAATGGCCGATATCGGCGCCACTAGCTGGAGTACCGAGTTTGATACTCCGCTTGGTGTGACCGACTATTATATTTATTACCGCGATACAAACGGGGTCGAACTGGCAAGCAAAAAGATCACTCTTGACCGTCGCAAAACCGGTGATGTTAACGGAAGCGGCCGGGTCGATCTTTTGGACGTCTCCCATATGAGCAATGCCTGGGGCCTGACGGTTAAAGACGATGCCTGGTTAAATTTGAATCCCGACAGCGACAATGTTGTCGATTTGTTAGATCTGTCACTTCTCGCCAATAGCTTTGAAGGGTAGAGTATATATATCTAATGCTTAAGCTAAATAATCTCCTGGTTACTGGCGCGATTGTGAGTCTAGTTTCTCTCGTCAGCTTACCCGCCCAGGCTTTGGCGGCGGGGTCAATTACCGCATCGGGTGGTGGTAGCTATAACGCTGGGAATACTTTCACGATCACCGTTCGGGCATCGGGCGCCACCTTCGATAGCTTACAAGGCCTGATATCGGTCTCTGGGCCGGTCAGTATCGTCTCCTTCTCAGCGGGGGGCGCCACTTGGCTACCCGGTAAGAGCCCCAACAACAATAATCAATTCGTTGGCATCGTCAGCCCGACTAGCTCGCTGACTGTAGCCACAGTTAAACTCAAAGGAACGAAAGTTGGCTCTGGAAAAGTATCGGTATCCGGTGTTCGTTTGGCTCGTTCTGGCGCCGAAGTCGGCACTGGTGGTGGTTCAAGCAGTTACACAATTACTCCGGCGCTAGCCCCACCCGGCTCGGTCAGCGTTACGTCCAGCACCCACCCGAATCAAGAGGAGTCCTACGATGTGCCGACTGTCGAATTGGCTTGGAGCGCGCCCGGCAACGGCGCGACAGGCTACTCTACCGCATTTAACCAAAGCGCCGACACGACTCCGGTGGCCAAGATTGGTACAACCGACACGACTGCCAAATATGCCGACAATCCGGTCGGAACCTATTACTTTCACATCCGCGCCAACAATAAGGACGGCTGGAGCGAGACGACTCACTTTAAGATTAATATCAAACCCACGACCGATAGCACCCTGGCAGTTCCGGCTATAACCTCGATCACAACAGCACCTGATGCCACTAACGATATCGAAGCTGGAACGCTGACCGGTATCGTCATAAAAGGCACCGGTCCAGCTGGCTACGCGATGATGCTGACCTTTACCCCTGACTGGGCTTTACCGGCCGACAATTATCCCGCCCCTATTATTACCGAGCAGGGAACCTGGGAGTTGACCGTTACCGATCCGATCAAAGCCGGTTTTTATAAACTGATCGCCGTCGGCAAGAAGGACTCAACCGTCTCGCCAGAGAGTCCAGCTATTACCTTTGAGGTATCGATTGCCGAGGGTGGCAAGATTCGCCTAGTTACTAGCGACGACGCTACCGCCGCCTACAAACAGTCTCAAGAGCAAACTCGTGTCGCTGCCGCGACTGCCCGCAAAAAAATGGTCTGGGGTGGCCTAGCTGGGGTGGTCTTGCTTGCCGCTATCGTGTTGGGAACCATCTTCCGCCGTAAGCTGTTTTCAGGGTTTAACAAGATTTGACATTTCGAGGCAGGCTAAGTTATTTTCGGCGAACTTTTTGACGAAGCCGGTAGAGCCATGATTGATGTAGTTTCTTGAGATCGGCGCGACGCTCGGTTTCCATCTGTTCAAGTCCTCGGAGCTGACCTTGTAAATTTGCGAGTAATTGTTTAAGCGATTCGGTAGTTGTCATTTTCTACCTCCACCCAATAGGGTATATAGACCATACCAACGACGGCTACGAAGCCCAGAAATCTCCGCATCAAGCTCCTTCAAGATTTCAGTCTTTTCTTTTAACTGCCCTGCCACAGCCCTGATCTGTTCAGTTAACGCCTGATTCTGGTTCGCCGTCTCTTCTAGACTATTTTTTTGATCAGTAAGTTGTTTTCGATCATCGGCAAGTCTGGTGAGGAACATTGCCTCCAAGTCAAGTTTAGCCAGTGCGCCACCTGCCGAAGGTATAAGTTGGTCCAAGCCTCTCATTAGAGCCTTATTCTTAAACACTACGTAGAAGCTCCTATAGCCAGGGGTTTTGAAATCTCCCATTTGATCTAGATGTGAGTTATAAAACTGGTTGAACTGCTCAACCAACGGTCGCTCTAAAACGTTTGTTTCTTTCATGAAGTTAAGCAGGATTGATTGCAACCAGCTATCTATTTGGTTACTGGAAAACTTTAGGTATTCGTACTTCCCTTTAGCTAGAATAGCCTCAACGTTCTCAGCCTTTGGTTTATTGAGTTCGAAGTGTTCGTTTAGCCAAAGGTGAGGTTTGCCAGTATTTTTTTTGTAGTAGTCGTTGGCTAGAGTCTCGGCACGAGTAACTTCTTCGGATTCAAATGGGGCTCCCACAACTACCAAATCCTTAGCTACCCGTAAACACTCGGTTATAAACTTATCCTTTGTTTTATCGCTGATGTGCTCGAAAACGTCGGTACTAACTACAGCATCAAACTGGTTATCCACAAAGGTCATCTTGGTTGCGTCGCCTTGGATATATGTGATTCCCTCTATTTTGTCTGGAGGAGGAAGTATGTCTATGACCGTAACAGTTTCTACTGGACTTGAGCTGCCTCTGAAGTAATCTACATAAGTTCCTGCACCACCGACATCTAGTAGGTTAATCTTCTTGTTTGAAAAAACCTGACGAATAATCTCCGCCACAATATAGTGCCGGGAGTAGGCGTCTGGGGAGGTTCGTTGTTGCTCACTTATTTTGTCTGTCATCAACTATAGCCAATCTTACACCAATCTCTGCCAAGAAGCTCCCCTCTGAAGACTGTAACCCGTGAATCCGGAAATTCAAATAAGGGGTGGTAACTAAAAGAGTGCCGTCCTACACTGTTGTTATGTAAGCAATAACAGGAGGGAACATGCACTCTTTA
>JANLIQ010000017.1 GCA_024654065.1 Candidatus Berkelbacteria bacterium
GTCTTGGAGCAATCGGCTATTACGGCGATAAGAAAACTCTGGTCGCCGATAATGCTAAAAATTCGGCGCCATCATCTTCATCCTCGCCGACCGCGACCACTACTAGTACTGCCCTACCAACCCTCAAACTCGAGGATTATTCGGGTGGCTTTTTCACTATTAAAAAGCCAGTCGACTGGACCGTCACTGTCGGTGGCAGCTGCTCGACATTCTCTTTTGTGATTCATAACCCGAGCAACCCGGCCCAGATGATTATGTACTTCGGTGAAGTGGGTCCAGTTTACCTGAGCGAAAAACAAAGAATGCTCGATAAAAGTTATATGGATATGGGCGGCTACAAGATTGCATGGTACGACATGCCGGTCGTCTCTCCGCTAACTCCAGAGAACTTTTTGAAAACGATGAGCACAATCACCTCTACCCCACTAGTTCAACAATTCATGACTAACTTACCGCAGTTAAAAGACGTCGACGTCATTTCTTCGACTACCGCCATCAGCCCAGTTTCTGGCACGACAAAGTTGATGCGGGCGGTCTTTATAGAGAAAGGCATTCCAGCTAACGGGTTATTCTTCTTAACTACAACAGTAGTTTTACCCGAAACAGGCATGGCTTCTAGCGGAATTGGATATGGAATGACCTTTATTGGCATATCTTCTGGTCGAGCGGAATTTACCTACTTAGAGAAACCTCTCAACGACAGTCTGAAAAGCTTAGATATTTCCCAAGATTACGTTTCTAAATGTATTGGTGCGCAAAACGCTCAAACGCAGAATGCTCTTAAAACTAGTAAAACTCTTTCCGAAACATCAGATATCATCACGCAAGGCTATGATAACCGCAATAAATCTGATGATATTATTTCAGAAAAACGATCCGATGTGATGCTTGGTCGCGATCGAGTTTATGATCCTGATACAGGCAATGTATACGACGTTAAAAACGGGTGGTATGACAGTTACAATATTAACCGCCAAGAGTTCAAAATGAACAATTTAGAACAACTACCCCAGAGCGATTGGAATCTGTGGACCTCACCCACCAAAGACGCCAAAGAGATTGACTGACAACGCCCGCATTACATAGGGTTGAGCTGAGAGTATTAAGGGTTAGGTTAATCAACCTTATGATTTCCACAAAACTTTCGCGTGTCCATTTGGCCTCTCGATGTTGCTCTAGGTAAAGATTCGGAAGTAGTTTTTGATACACTGTATGAAGATGAAAAAGGTTTGGTGGATAGTCGTTGGAGTTGTCGTGGTGATCGTAGGAGTTGTTTGGTTGGTTATAGCGAATCGGGAGAAGGAAGTGCCGGTAACAGACATAAGTAATCCAGCTTCAGCTTCTACGGAAGCTAAGGACACCATGTGGCAAGTTGGTGATTTCGCTATTAAGGGTAACTATGCCGATGCCGACTTAGTAAAGCTCGCAGATAAAAGCTACCGAATGTATTACTCAATTGAGCCGGAGGTGCCCGGCAATAAACTGGAAATGTATTCTGCAACTTCAACTGACGGGGTTACCTGGAAGCAAGAAGCGGGTACTCGCAAGACTATGGCCACCTTCCCAGATGCTGTTACACTGCCCGATGGGAGATTTCGTCTTTACTTCCAAAATGCCGGCGTAATTAAAAGTGCAATTTCAGCCGACGGACTAAGTTGGACAGATGAAGCGGGTACGCGAATTGATGCAACTAATGATCTTAGCCTTGCTTTTGATAACGTTGCGGCTGAGACCGTCCTACCGCTCTCTGACGGATCGTATCTAATGGTTTACCGTGGCACAATCAACACAGCATATAGTAGCGAGACACCGAACAAAAATACTCAACTACTACTCTGGGCAACTTCCGCTGATGGTTTGTCTTGGACGAAGAAGGGTATCGCCGTAGACAGCCGAAACTCTACCCTAGAAGGCCTAACCGATGGACCAGAACTCTTTAATCTAAATGGCAAAATCCAACTGTCTTTCTGGAGCTATCTCGGTGTTTACTGGACAACTTACGAAGCGGGGAGTTTCTCAACTAACTACACAAATGTTTACAAAGGAGAGAACGTAAATCCAATGGCTAAGTTTCCACCGAACCCACCCGGAGATCCGTCTTATGCTACCTTCGGGAATAACTTGTATATGTATTACGGAGCTCACCAACAAGGTATTAAATATGCCACTAGAAGTCTATAGCTAATGAAGAAGATCTGGTGGGTTGTTATAGCAGTAGTTGTGGTAATTCTCTTTTTGATCGGAGGAGAGGTATATAAGCGACAGACTAACTCTAAAACAAATTCAAGCAGTACCGAAAAGGATGAAGCACCAACTGTTACGACAAATTTTGTTGATGTGGATAAGATAGCCGCAATTACTAAGTTCCGTAGCTGCCAGGGACATATCGTTGTTCCTCAAGACGGATCAGAAACTAGAAGTAACATGAAACATTATTTCTATCTTAAGAAAGAGTTTACTAGTGCTCAGGGGATGGTACCTTTGTACGCCCCGTTTGACGGCTATGTATTTGATATTTTCTCCGAAGAAGGCGAAGGCTTCAGTGACCGTGTTGCAGAGTCACGTGACGTCTCTTTTTCAAAAGAAAAAGGATTTCTCAGTCGTTCCGGCTGGATGCTGACGATTTTACATATTATTCCGACTAGTTCTTTAAAAAAGGGTGATGCGGTTAAGGCTGGTCAGCTGGTTGGTCACGTTGCCTTGGAAAAAATACCACCGTATTATTCATTTGACGTTACCTATTCTAAGATGGGCACCTTCCCAAAAAAGGTTGACGGTTGGAACAGTCCTTACGCGGCATTAGACTCGGTATTCAACCATATGGACAGTGCCATTCTTGCTCGATTCCAACTTTTTGGCATCACGACACCAGAAAGTTTTATTATTTCCAAATCTATTCGCGATGCTTCACCGTGCCAGTACAGATCTGGAAGCGTCCAATTTGACCGAGAACTGAACAAAGATTGGGCTAACGATTGGATCGGAAACATAAAGGATGCGGTTTAGGTTATTAATTTGTTACACCTAGACATATGAAAAAAACCTGGTGGACTGTAATAGCAGTTTTGGTATTAGGAGGTTTAGTAGTGGGGCTACTATATACAACCAGAGGCCAGAAACAGACTGTTAATATTCCCGACCCAAATGCGAGCCAGGCCGAAAAAGACAGCGCCGCAGTTAAAGCCGGAAAGGAACTGTCAAACAATAGATGTAGGGGCTCTGGGCCTAGGGAGCTGACGCGTTTACCGATGGAACAAACAGATTACTCCATGATCCTGCCGTATGGATTAATGGTTGGTGGTCACGTAACCCCGATCGATCACCAGTATTTCTCGCCCACAGTCTTTAACTCACCGCGAGATACTTACCCAGTTTATGCGATGGCAGATTCAAAGATCGTAGATATCCAGCCCCGTACTAACGACCGAGGGACAGAGTACAGATTTGTTTTTACAATGAGCTGTACGTTCCTTTACTACTACGACTTAGTGACTAGTTTAGCCCCAGAGATAAAGACCTATTACGATAAAAGAGACTTTAACATTGATGTAAAAGCAGGTCAGTTAGTTGGACGCATTGGAGGACAAACTTTGGATTTCGCTGTTTGGGACACGACAAAGCCCTTGCAAAACTTTGTTAACCCAACTAGCTATGTTGGAGAGTCTTGGAAGATATATACAGCTGATCCGCTAGACTACTACTCTACTGACGCTAAGGCCAAGGCGTTATCTAAATACGTCCGTACCGCCATCCCGTTGTCTGGACGGATCGATTACGACATTGACGGCAAACTTCGTGGCAACTGGTTCGTCAAAGGCTCGGGTGGCTATAGTGCACCGAGCAAGGATCGTTCTAGCTACTGGTCGGGGCATTTAGCTATTGCACCCGAATATTTAGATAACGCTGCGACTATAGTCTCTTTCGGAAGCTGGAACGATGGTGAAGCTAAGCAATTTGTGGCGAAAAACCCTGTTGATCCAACTACCGTTGGTACAACTTCAGGAGTAGTTAAATATGAGTTATATGGAATGAACCACTACAAATCAGACGGACGGTTGTGGGACAGTATGAATTTAACACTGGATCCAAAGCTACGGGTTAACGAAAATGAATTCGGTGGCTGTGTCTTATTCCAACTTGCTGAGGCAAGGGTGTTAAAGATGGAGCAGTTCCCAAACGAGAAGTGTGCTGGAGTCATGACTTTTAGCGGTAAAGAGCAGACCTACGAACGATAGTAGTGCTAAATAATGATTACAATTAGCAGTTTGAATTTGTTTTAGGTAGCGTTAGTGGCTGTATTTCTCTTTGCTATTTACTTCCGCTCTCGTTAGCGCTAAAACTTAAAAAAGATAGGAGGTAAGTATGGATAAGCATTATGCCTGCCCCGGCGGTTGCGGTGGCATGTCGATAGACATGAAGGCTTGCGACACCGACGGCTGTGAGAAAAATGGTGAAATGATGAAGGAGTGCGACTGCCACGATAACGAGCACGCCCAAATCATGGAAACCATCGAAGAAGTCATCTAGTTGCTCCTGTACTACAAGGGGACTTACTGGTAAAATCTTAATATGGCTGAACATCTTCAGACAATTATTTTTATGGTTCGTCACGGCCAGACCGATTCGGCTTACAGTCGAGAAGCGGGGATTGATAGTCAGCGACAACTGACAGATACGGGTGTCCAGCAATCCGTCGCTCTTGGACGATACTTAGCGGCGTTTGCGCCCTCGGCAATATATTCTAGTCCGCTTGACCGTTGTATCGACACGGCCGCGGCCATCAAAACGGAAGTCGGCCTAGATGACAAAATTGTCATCACCAAGCAATTGCAGGAAATTTACTCTTCTGAACCGCGCCAGGAAGCAGGGGAGAGGGGAGAGTCGATTTTCCAAACTGTCTTACAGACACATCGGGGCGAGCAGGTGGTCGCTGTTACCCATCAGTACATAATTGGTTACATTGTGGCTGACTTTTTGGGAGTAGGGTTCAGAGACGTGCCGTGCGAATTCGCCGATGTATATCGTCTCGTTTTTGCCGACAAAACTTTAGTCGAAGCCACTAGACTTCAGCCAGCTAAAGCAGCGTAGATTTACGATTTAAGATTTACGATTTAAGAATCAAGATGCGGTCTTTACTATATCAGCACTAGGAAATATTGCTCCTCAACTCTTGACTTTAACCCGAGAGTAGTATATACTACCGAAAGTTCGATGAACCTTACAGTAATTACCGAGCCCCGCCAGGGGCAGGTGAATTCGTCGGCGAAGACTTCTGCATCGAAGTCGATCGAGTTGCTACGGAAGTTGGGCAGGATGTTCGACTACCAGCACTATTCAACCTGTCAGGAAAGCATCGGAGCGATCGAGCGCCTGCTCAATCGTGGCGATGCCAAGGGCGCGGCAGCAACTGGCTTCGAACTGGTTCGTCAGCGACGGCAGGATGCCCTGCCGAGCTACCTCGAGGCGATCAAGGACGAGATCGAGGAGCTCGAGGATGTCGGCGACTTCAAGTCACAGTTCGTCGATGCTCAACTCGAGATGGGTCGTAACGGGGATCGGGGATTCGACGCCGGATTCCGTTCTCTGATGAAACTACGGAGCTGCGTGTACGATGCACGCAGAGCGCAAGCTCCCAAGCCTCGGTACGACTCGTCGCCCGTCGTCTCAACGGAGTCGATATACGAGCGAGACAGGCGGCTGGCCATCAAGCGAGCCAAAGCAGCTCGCCACCAGGCGAACCGACAAGCTCGGGGCGACCGCGATCGCGCCCTCAAGCTCAAAGCTGGCAAGTAAGCCAGCCAAGTCCTTTCAGGTTCTACAGCCCCGCCATCCGGCGGGGCTTCGTTTACCTAAAAATTGTTTAACAGGTATAATTCTAACAATGAAGTTTTCGGCCCGTCATACTGTGAAGAACTCCCACGCTCGAACAGGGATATTGACTACACCTCACGGGGTTATTCAAACTCCTGTCTTTATGCCGGTGGCGACATCGGGAGCGGTCAAGACGCTCTCTCCGGAAGAAGTAAAAAATTTAGGGGCGGAAATTATTTTGGGCAACACCTACCATCTCCACTTGCGACCGGGTGAAGAGCTAATTGCCGCTGAGGGAGGTTTACAAAAATGGATGAACTGGCTCGGCCCGATCTTGACTGATTCCGGCGGTTACCAAGCTTTTTCATTGGGTGCCACTCGTTCCAAGTCTGCCAAAACGACTGACGAAGGCGTAAGATTTTTCTCACACCTCGACGGCAAAAAACTATTTTTTACCCCAGAATCAGCGATCGATATCCAGCTTAAACTTGGCGGTGACATTGTTATGGTTCTAGATGACTGCGCTCCGTTTCCGGCAACCGAGAAACGCTTGTACGCCGCGGTCAAGAGAACAGGGGAGTGGGCGAAAAGATCGACTGAGCACTGGCAAAGAGAGGGGATAGCCCTTCGACAAGCTCAGGGTAAAGGGTTGTTTGGGATCGTTCAGGGTGGGCTGAACAAAGAACTGCGACAACAGTCTCTGAAGGACATTCAAAGCTTGCCGTTTGACGGCATTGCGATCGGCGGGGTGTCGGTGGGGGAGGGCAAACAAAATATGCTCGCGGCGGTAGACTTTATCGCCAACGATTTAGACCCTACTCGCCCACATTATCTAATGGGTGTTGGCGAACCGATAGATTTAATTCGGATGATTCACCGCGGTATCGACATGTTTGATTGCGTACTACCGACTCGCTTAGCACGTCACGGCGCATTTTGGACAACAAACTTCAAGAGAGAGAATATCCGTCGAGCCAGTTTCACTAACCAGTCCAAATCTCTCGACCCAAAGTGCAATTGCCCAACCTGCCAAACCTATTCAGCTAGCTATTTGCGCCACTTGGTTATGACAAATGAGTCTCTTGGTCTGAGATTACTATCTATTCATAATCTTTCAATAATCTTTAATCTCTTAAGAGAAATTCGATCTTCAATCGAGAACGATAATTTTGTCAATAAATTTGGGCCCCACCTCTCTTAGTAAAGAAGAAAGTCTGGTATATTTGATGTATGAAGGAGAGGGGAGATATTCTCCAGGATCGTGGTGTACAACCGGAAGGGGAGACGGGTAAACAAGAGACCCGTTCCGAAGTTGTCGAGAGCCCAGAAACCGTCACCCCAGAAACTAGCTCATCCATATTGGAACCCACGGTATCCCAGGCACCAGAGAGTCAACAAGTACTAAAAGAGCTTTCTGTGAGTGACGGAAACGCTGTCGTTAGAAAACTCGAGGACTTACCTGCAGACAAGACAGTGGATCCGGTAACACTCCAGGAGTTAATAGAGACCACAATGAGTATTACAGATACCGAGCATACTGACACTAATGTCTAGTTTTTTGCCGACCTACCTTCTTTATACGATATTGGCCGCGATTATTATTTTGCCGTTGGCACTCATGTGGTTTTTCCGTTACTGGCAAAGAAAAGATGTCTTAGGAGATATCAACTCCTTGATCTGTCTGTTGGTGTCGCTACCTAAGGAGGCGACTGCCGATCCGCATGCTGCATCCGAACCAGTAAAAGACTTCAAGGGCATGATCGCTCCAATGGAGCAGTTTTACTCAGCACTGACGACCATTATTCACCAGCGACACTTTGTGGACTGGCTTTTCAGTACCCCAGCACATATTAGTTTTGAAATCTACTCGGTCGGTGGAGTTATAACTTTTGGTATTGTCTGTCCAAGACGAATCCGGACTATAGTGGAACGACAGGTACATAGTTTCTTTCCCAACGCCCAGATTAACTTGGGCACCCCACCGAAAGTGTTTACTACTGAACAGCCAAACATTTCCGGCGTTGTCTTTGAGCAAGGAAAGAATTTTGTTCTACCGCTTAAAACTTACCAATATCTAGAAGCAGATCCGTTGAGTACTCTCACTACAGCACTAACCAAACTTCAAGGTTCGGGCGCTGCAGCTATTCAGATGCTAATTCGTCCGATCTCCGATAACTGGCGCATGCACACCGGAATTGCAAGCGGGCATGTAATAGCCAATAAGATGCATCTCGTTAATCGATCTGGTACTTCTAGGGTTATTGGTACTATTGGAGAGGCCTTAAAAACACCTAAGCCCGAGGAGTCTTCGGGCTACAAGCAGCGCTCACCGGCCCAAGAAGAAGTTCTCAAGGCACTACAAGAGAAGGGTAATAAAACTGGTTTCGAGTCGATTATTCGTGTGGTATCAACCGGAGAGACACCTCAAGCGGCCCAAGAGAATACCAAAGCCATTATCAGTGCTTTTTCCCAGTTCTATTCACCGCAGCTAAACAGTCTGAAGTACCGCCAGGTCGAACAAAAGAAGATTGCACGCGACTTCTTGTTGCGCCTGTTTTCCAGAGCCCCCAAGATGATTTTGAACGTTGAAGAACTTGCGAGTGTTTACCATTTTCCAAACCGCCACACCGAAACCCCAGGGCTAAAGTGGGTTTTGGCTAAAGCACTTCCTGCGCCATCTAACTTACCAAAAGAAGGCGTCGTAATAGGGGAGAGCAACTATCGAGGTGAGAAGCATTTAGTTCGGCTACAAGAAGAAGATCGTCGTCGTCATATTTTTATGATCGGAAAAACTGGTACTGGTAAAACTACACTCTTCGAAACAATGATCGAGCAAGATATGTATAACGGTAAGGGGTTGTGCTTTATAGATCCGTTAGGTGATGCAGTTGAATCTTTATTGAAGAAAGTTCCAACTCATCGCGCAAACGACGTTATAGTTTTTGACCCATCAGATACAGAGTACCCGATTGGTTTAAATTTATTGGAATACACCAAACCGGAAGAAAAAGATTTCTTGATCCAAGAAGTTATTGAAATCTTCTATAAACTTTTCGACCCGAACCGGACTGGAATTGTTGGACCACAGTGGGAGCACTGGGCTCGAAACGCTGCCTTAACTGTAATGAGTCGGCCAGGGGGCGGTAGTTTAATTGATCTACCTCGGCTATTCACCGATGACGGCTTTCGTGAGCAGTCAGTTTCTTATGTTAGAGACCCGGTTGTTAAAGCATTCTGGGAACAACAGCTCGCCAAGACCGCCGATTTCCACAAGTCGGAGATGTATAACTACTTCATCTCCAAATTCGGAAGATTCATGACGAACGACCTAATGCGTAATATTATCGGGCAAACTAAGAGCTCGTTTGATCTACGCGAGCTGATGGACTCCGGAAAGATTTTATTTGTTAATTTGGCTAAGGGTAAAATTGGCGAAATTAACTCAAATTTGTTAGGTCTAATACTGGTCTCAAAAATCCAAGTGGCAGCTTTTAGTCGGGCAGATACTCCCGAAGAACAACGTAAAGACTTCTATCTTTATGTAGATGAGTTTCAAAACTTTACAACCGATACTTTTGCAACCATCTTGGCCGAAGCTCGTAAGTACCGGCTGAATCTAAATATCACTAACCAATACTTTGCTCAGCTAACAGAGCATATACGCGATGCTGTAATTGGTAACGTCGGCACACTCATATCTTATCGTATCGGGGCCGAAGACGGAGAATTCCTGGTAAAAGAAATGCCTGGATTAACAGCAGAAGATTTAACTAACCTTGATCGCTTCCAGGCGTATGTTAAGCTACTGATTGACTTAACGCCAACCAAGCCATTTTCTCTTTCGGGCATTAAGAGTCCTAACGCAGGTACTCCCGAAATGGTCACTTGGCTCAAGAAAGCAACGCGAGTTAAGTACACCAAGCCACCAGTTATATTTTCACCCACAACTAAGCCAGCAGAAACTGAAAAAAACCCATGAACGCCGCAGCAATTAACCTATTCTTTACCGCATTCTTTTTGTTTGGAGCAATACTACTCTGGTATCGTGCGGCACGCTTCCGTCGTAAAATTAACTGGGAAGAGCCAACAACTTATACCTTGCTTTGTATTTCTGTCCCGAAGAATAACGAGCGAACTCCCCAGGCTGCCGAGCAAATGTTTGCAGCAATGCATGGAATCTTTCGCTCGGATGCCAGCGATCAACCCCACATTAGCTTTGAAGTCGTTTCCAAGGCCCATGCGATCAATTTTTACGCTTACGTGCCAACAGACTTAAGGGACTTTGTGTCCAGTCAGATTTTTTCTCAATACCCAACTGTTGAGATTAGAGAAGTAGCACCAGATGGTGATTACGCTCAGCTTAGTGACGAAAAGCATATTGCGGCCACTGAACTTGACTTAAAAAAACCAACAGCCTTTCCTATTAAGACTTTTCAAAACTTCGAAGTGGATCCGCTCTCGTCAATTACTGGAGTTCTAGGGTCAATAAATGAGCAAGAAGAAGTCTGGGTGCAAGTTCTGATAAAACCTATTGATGACGACTGGCAAGAATTGGGGAAGGCAGAAATTAAGAAAATTAAAGAGCCCTTCAAGGCAATGAGCTTGTGGGAGCTGACAAAAAAAGAGCTGAAAACCTTTGCCTTCGACTTAACCAAGCACGTCGTCATGGGCCCTCCAGCAGAGGATAAGAAGAAAGACGACAAAAAGAAAGATGACAAAGAGAGTCCAGAAAACGCTGCTGCCAAAGCAATCGAGGAAAAAATTACCAAGCTTGGCTTTGCTACCAACATCCGAATATTAGCTGCTTCCACTGATGAGTATTCGGCTAGGGCAAAACTCGAACAGGTAGTGGGAGCTTTTAAGCAGTTCAACACTATCAATCTCAACGCTTTCGTCTCTAAAGACATCACCAGCGATCGAGAAGCCCACCAGCTATTCGCAAGCAGAACCTTCGGAGATAGCTCGATGATTTTTAACATTACGGAGCTTGCGTCGATCTATCACTACCCATCGCTGACCGTTGCTACGCCAACAATTGCCTGGGCGGGTTCAAAAAAAGGTGAGCCACCCGCCAACTTGCCGCTAGAGGGATCTGTCCCGGCAGACGAGTTGACCGTTTTTGGTCAGACCAACTTTCGTAGTGAGGTAAAAAGATTTGGTATTAAAAAGAAAGACCGGAGATTACATATGTACATCATCGGAAAGACTGGTACTGGTAAGTCTACGTTGATGGAGAATATGATTATTGACGATATTACAGAGGGTAGGGGACTGGCGGTAGTTGACCCACATGGTTCGTTGATAGAACACGTTTTGGAATTTATTCCTGAGCACAGACTGCAGGATGTTGTTTACTTCAACCCAGCCGACCGTGAATTCCCAGTCGGTTTCAACTTACTTGAGAATGTAGATCCCGAGCAAAAGAACCTCGTTGCTTCCGGAGTGGTCGGAATCATGGAGAAAATCTTTGGTGAGATCTCTTGGGGGCCGCGGTTAGAGTATATTTTACGCAATGTTATCTTGGCATTGCTGGAGTATCCCAACTCAACTTTCATGGGTATCATGCGCATACTAACGGATAACGCCTATCGTAGGATGGTTTTAAATGAAGTGAAGGATCCAGTCATTCGCGACTTCTTTATTAACGAGTACGAAAAGTATGAACCTAAATTCCGTACTGAAGCCATCGCGCCGATTCAAAATAAGGTCGGTCAATTCTTGTCGGCTTCAACGATCCGTAACATTGTCGGTCAGCCTAAATCAACTGTTGATATCCGTCAGGTAATGGATGAAGGTAAGATTTTACTTTGCGATTTATCTATAGGTAAGATTGGCGAGGATAATTCGGCTCTTCTGGGATCTATGTTAATTACCAAGATTCAGTTGGCGGCAATGGGTCGAGTGAATATAGCCGAGGACCAGAGGCGAGACTTCTACCTTTATGTGGACGAATTTCAGAATTTTGCTACCGAATCTTTCGCTACAATTCTCTCAGAGGCGCGCAAATATCGACTCAATTTAGCGATGGCCAACCAGTACACCGCGCAGATGCCTGAGAGCGTTTCTAATGCTGTTTTCGGCAACGTCGGAACGATGATAAGCTTCCGAGTCGGCGCACAAGATGCACAATTATTAGTTAAAGAGTATGAGCCAGTCTTTGATGTCAACGATTTAGTAAATTTGGATAATTACCAGATCTACTTGAAGATGGCTATCGACGGTGTGACTGTGCCTGCCTTCTCGGCAGGGACTCTGCCACCACGATCTGAGAAGACCAACTTAACCGAGCAGATTATCGCTAACAGCAGGCAGATGTACTCACGTCCAGTCGAAGAAGTGGAGGATTACATTACTGAGTGGTCAAGTCCTATTAACCTCTCCGACCCCTCAAAGCAACCAATACCTCAGCCTTACGAAGAGCTAAAGACTAAAGCCGATGCCTTTGCTGGACCGGAAGGGGGACTGAAAGCAGGGGATAGCGAAGAGAAAAAAGAAGTGGCACTTGAAGGTAAAAGCAGGGGAGAGGGCGAAGAAAAAACTTCAGTTGCCAAAGATCCGGGTAGGGGGTCTACTTTACCAGCTGGTATGAAAACAGAGATCATTAAAGATAGGTTCGACCGACCTTGGTACGCCGTAACACAGGGCATAGGGGAGGAGGTCGAAGAAGCTGAAACGGAAAGAACCCCGATAGTTGAACAACCGCAACAAACTGTATCTGAAGTGGGGGAGAATCTTGAAAAAAACACAGACCTCGATACTCAGAGCGGGGGAGAGGCCACAGAAAGTGACCAATTAATTAGTTGGGACGATGCTGAGAAGCTAGGTATTCAGGTGAAAATGGAGCCAAATGACGGTCTAAATAATACCGCTGACGATCAGGGCCTAACACCTTTAGACGAAATCCGTTAAAAAGCCTCCCCTCTCCCAGGCGGAGAATTGTGTCAAATTTCAATTTTTATTTCGAATTCCCCTACCTAGCCTCAGGGGGAGAGTGGTGTAAATACAGCTGAAATTAGCACTCTTTTTGAGACCCCTCTCGTATTTGATTAATTACACTTTTCCCCTGTTTTAGTAACTCGTGGCGCATAATCTACATTGTCCGTCATAAGTAATGTAAAGTTTCTGTTATACTATCCGGGTATTCTCGTGGAGGTCTCTTATGAAACGATGCGATACCCTATTCGCTCTTCGCTGTTTCTTAACTGTTACGATCTGCCTGATAATTCTATCGGCTTTGACTTGGTTCGGTCCAAATCAATCGTTTCGGGATTCACGTCCTTGGTTCGTGTCGATGGCACTCGCAGGAATAGTCTTGTGTGTGGTCATCCTCAGGGACCTGAAGCAGCTTCCAAAGGACAGATAGCCAATGCCCGTCAGCTTCGGTTGGCGGGCATAAACATATACTACGAACCAGGAAAAACATATTTTACGGTCAAATATACGTTCTAAGCCACGCAAAATTTTTCGATGATTAGTTCATCGTCTAGACAGCAAAAATAATCAGTACTAACCGCAGTAACGGCAAACTTAGATGTGTTTGCCGTTGCGACTAATGCGATTTTGCCACACAACTAGTAGCGGCGTTGCGGTAAAGACTGAAGAGTAAGTTCCGATGGCAATACCAACCAGTAGTGTTACTACAAATCCTCTGATACTTGCTCCGCCCAAGATCGTCAAAGCTGTCAAAGTGAATATGACAGTAAGACTTGTTGCTAACGACCGGTTTAATGTTTGGCTCAGTGACATATCCGCAATAGTTTCAAAACCAACGTTTTCTCCTTTGTGCTTTAAGAGGTTCTCTCGAACTCGATCAAAGACAACGATGGTATCATGAACCGAGAATCCCATTACAGTTAGCAAGGCAGTAATAAAAGAGGCGTCAACCTCAAAATGGAAAAAGTGAGCTAGGATTGCGAATACGCCTGCTGTAATAACCAGGTCGTGTAGTAGCGCGACAACCGCTACGACCCCAAATCTCCAGGATGATACAGGGTAGGTAACTGCTCGAAAAGCGTAGGCCAGGTAAAGAATAATGAACACCGAGGCAAGTATAACGGCGATAATCGCCTTTCTGGTAATGTCTCGGCTGACACTCGGTCCAACCAGCTGATACTGTCGCTCGGTAACGGTACCAAAATCTTCTCCAAGTTTTTTGATAATAACCTTATGTTGATCGTCAGTTATTGGCAGCATTCGCATTGTCATAACCGACTGATCCGTTTTGCTTACTACTAACCCCTTAACATCTGGGTACTGACTTACCTTCTGTCGTAGGTCGGTCTCCCCTACCTGTTGATCAAAACTTAGATCCATCTGAGCCCCACCTTTGAAATCGATTCCTAGAGGTAGCTTCCAGATAACCAGGAAAACTATGCCGATTACAAATAACGCAATCGAAATCGTAAACCAGACCTTTTTCTTTTTACCTAAGAATAAATAATTTTCCATTAGATCTTTTCTAGTTGCCTCTCCCCTACCTTGGACATCGACAGAATTCTCAAGAATGCTCGACTAGCCGTAATCGAACTAAACAGTGAGACTATTACACCGAGCGCTAGGGTAAAAGCAAATCCCCTGATTGAGCCCGTTGTGGTGTAATACAAGATCACACATGTAATGATAGTTGAGGCGTTAGAGTCACGAACCGAAGGCCAAGCCCTGCGGAAGGCTTCTTCTAGAGCAATCTTTAAGACCTTCCCCTCTCTTAGTTCTTCCCGCAATCTCTCAAAAATTAGAATATTTGCATCGACTGCCATACCTATAGAAAGAATAAACCCGGCAATACCAGCCAATGTCAGTGTTACGGGTATTATTTTAAACAGGGCTAGAGTTATGAGTGCATAGCCGGTTAATGCCAGGACAGCAATGAATCCAGCTAACCGATAATTAAATACCATAAATAAAGCAACCAATATTAAGCCAATGATACCAGCTACTAGAGATTTCTTTACGGAGTCAGCACCCAGCATTGCCCCGACAGTATGTTGTTCAATTAATTTAATCGGTACATCGAGTGCGCCTGCGTTGAGTAGACTAACCAATTGTTTAACTTGATCAATAGTAAACTGGCCAGTAATGACTGCATCCCCTGAATCAATTTTTTGTTGGACATTTGGTGCCGAAAGGACCTGGTCGTCTAAAAATATTGCTACCTGTTTGTTGACGTTGCGGCCGGTAATCTCACCAAACAGTCGTTTACCATCGTCATTAAATTGAAGACCGACTTGTGGGGCGTTGGTGGTTTGATCAAAACTAACCTGAGCCCTCTTGAGTTGCTTGCCTGTGAGCCCTGTAGGTAACCACTTAACATCATTTTCAGTAGAAGATGGATCCAACTCCTTAAACTCCAGCTGAGCAGTTTTACCAATTAGATCGGTGGCCTGCTGAACGTCTTTAATACCAGGAAGTTCAACTACAATTGTATTAGTTGTCCCGACTTTAGCTGGTTGAATCAACGGCTCAGAAACACCCGTACCGTTCACCCTTCTCTCAATGACCTGTCGCGTAGATTCAATTGCGTTAGATTTCTCACTATCCGCAGTTTTGGAGAGGTCGAGCTCATATGCCAGGCGGACCCCACCTTGCAGATCAAGTCCCTGTCTGACTGGTAGATCACGACCTAAAAACTTTCCCGTAGCCGGAAAAGAGATATATCCCGACAAGCCAATAACTGCCAGGATCAATAGTAGTCCGATCCAAAAGCTACGTTTCATAGATATTTATGCTTACCAAGCTCATCTAACTTTTCTACCAGTTTCTTGACGTCTTGAACAGAGTCTCGTTGACAGACCAGAATGGCTTCGTCCGTCTCGATGATAACTGCATCCTTAATACCAACTGTCGCAATGAGTTTATTCTGACCGATAATCAGAGAATTCTCGGAATTAATACCTTCGTGGGTTCCAACTACAATATTGCTCGTATCGTTCTTCTCTAACAGAATTTGATAGAGCGCCTCCCATGACCCTAAATCGCTCCACTGGACACTCGCTGGGATAACAGCAACGTGTTTTGCCTTTTCAACAATGGCACTGTCAAACGGTAATGACGGTACCAATTCGTAAGTGCTGTTTTGTGAATTAGCTCTAAACTTCGAAACTTCCTCACTAATCTGAGGGGCGTGTTCTATGAATAGTTTATTGATTGTTTTAGCTACTCCAAAGAAGCACCCAGAATTCCAGAGAAACTTACCGCTACGAATAAATCGTTTAGCTGTTTTAAGGTCAGGTTTTTCAAGAAATCTTTTTACTGAAAGGACCGTCTCTTTATTTTCAGAGAAGGGCTTACCAACTTCTATGTAACCGTACCCGGTATTAGGTTCGGTGGCCTGGATACCTAGTGTTAGTAAGGTATCTTGGTGTTTGTCGCAAAAATTAAAAGCATTTTTACAAATGGCCTGAAACTCCTTCGGTAAGCCAATGTAGTGATCGGATGGGAAAATCGCAAGAACAGCATCTTTGTCAATCTCAGTAATTGTTTGAGCGGCCAAGCTGATCGCGGCGGCCGTGTTCCGCCCTACAGGTTCAGAGATAATCCGATCAAGCTCAAGCTTTGGCAGTTGGGCTTTAGTTTGGGCAGCGTGATCAACTACGGTAACTAACCAAACATTTTTTTCGCCCACTAGCTTTGCTGCACGTTCAAAAGTTTGCTGAAGTAAGGATTTCTTACCTAAGAAGTTTTGGAATTGTTTTGGCGAGCTACGGCGCGAGAAGGGCCAAAGGCGGGTTCCCACTCCCCCAGCTAATATTACAGCATGCTTCATGAGCCCCTAGTTTAACAGATTGAAACTCAGGTCTCAACTAGGAAGATTTATTTTCAAACTCTGTAGCACTCGCACTAAGTCCTCAGGGGGTGGAGCAATAAACTGGGTGTCATCTAACTCAATCTTCCAGGCATGTAGAAACTGTCGGTGTAGATTTAGAGAATCAGATATTTTACCGGAGAGTTTACTGCCGTAGATTCTGTCGCCAATTATTGGATGACCAATACTTTGTAGGTGAACCCGGATTTGATGTGTACGACCAGTTACGGGATGGCACTCAACCAAGCTTACTTTCTCCTTCTCCCACTCCCCTACCGCTAGACGTGTGTAATTTGTAATTGCAGGACGAGCCTTAAGGCTTGGCAGTAGCACAACACGTTGACGATCGTTTCGATTATCGCGCTCGATAGCTAGTTCGATGCCACCCTCGGTCTGTACCTCTCCTGTGACTAGTGCTAAGTAAGTTTTTTTGACTGCTCTCCCCTGCCAGGTTTTCTGTATGTCTTTTTGGGCTAACTCATTTTTCGCCCATATCAATACTCCCGAAGTTTCAACATCAAGCCGATGAACAATACCATAACGATCCATGTCCTTTATGGCATATATGTCATAAAGTGTATTGAGCCAGTCACTGATTGATGGATAATTTAGGTGTGGCTCAACCGAATAGCCAGCTGGTTTATTAATGACATAATAATCGGAGTTTTCGGTGATAAGAGTGGGTTGCATTGCATTATTATATATTGAAACTGGCCCCACCGCCGATCCGAAGATCATTGGTGGAGCCGAGTTGTCGTTCGAGCAGCTGTGGTTCGCTGCAGCACTCCCGATTTCGGGGTCCGGAGAACGACTTCCGGTGGCACAATCATGCGGTCAGTACCCTCCGCCGCTAACCCCAAATTTTTTGGATAAAGGGGTCGATTGTGGAAGACCGAAGTAACCGAATTAGTCCGATAGATTGAGCTACTTCTCGCTCTCTCCCGTAAAGACTTTTCCGGCCGGACACTGCCGATAAGGGTAAGCGACACCCCTCAAGGCGACCATCTTTGCCCTGCCTATTGGCAGCAACTCATTGAGGTCATCCAACTAAGACTTGTCCGTTTTGTCCTGTTGTAACAAATAGAATGCTACCATAAAATACCTTGACTGTCAAGGGTCTTGGCCTAAATTTCAAAACCAGTTAAGCTGACTTCGATGAAGAATCAGTCGTTTGCCCGTGAATTTGCCAAATTAAATCCCGAGCAGAGACTAACCGTTGAAACAATTGAAGGACCGGTGATGGTTCTGGCTGGTCCCGGGACCGGCAAAACCCAGGTCGTGGCGATGCGAATCGGCCAGATTCTATCTAAAACCCACACCTCGCCTCGCAATATCCTAGCGCTAACTTTCACCGAGGCCGGTGTAACCGCTCTGCGTCAACGACTAATCGACATTATCGGTCCCGATGCCTATCAAGTTACCGTTAGCACCTTTCACGGTTTCGCTAATGAAGTAATAGGTATATTTCCCTATGCGTTTGAACTGCCGGCCACTACCAGCAATATAGACGAATTGGAAACCTACCAGATAGTCGACAAAATTGTCCGAGTACTTCCGGGACTAGACCTACTTCGCCCGGCCCGAGTTCCTAACCACCACGTTGGTGCAATTATTGCTGCGATAAAGACTCTTAAACAAGAAGCAGTGGCTCCTGAGCAACTTCAAAAATTAGCCCTATCAGTTATAAAGACTCAACCAAAAAAAGCAACCAAAGCATCTATCGAAGCAACCAGACGACAGGCAGATATTCTCCAAGAATTGACTCTAGTTTACGGAGCATATCAGAAGTATCTGCTAGAGGAGCGGCTCTACGACTACGAAGACATGGTACTTTTTGTCAATCAGTCATTCTCTAAGTCACCAGAGATTAAGCAATACCTTCAGGAACGCTATCAATATATTCTGGTTGACGAATACCAAGACACTAATAATGCTCAGAACGACCTAGTCGAGGCATTGGCTGATTTCTTTGAGAAACCAAATCTCTTCGTCGTCGGTGACGATAAGCAAGCCATATATCGCTTTCAGGGGGCTTCCGTGGCAAATATGCTTCATTTTGCCGCCAAGTATCCGGACATTAAAGTGATTTCTTTAAAAACGAATTACCGGAATCCCAAGCTAGTCATAGACTGTGCCACCAAGCTAATCTCAAACAATGGGCAACAACTCTCTTCGTACCTAGATATCAAGACCAATCTTATTTCGGCATCAAAGCTAGTAAGTCCACCCAGACTAATTACTTTCGCGACGCATGAAGCTCAGTATTCTGGAATAGTCGAACATTGTAAAAAACGGCTTCATAGCGGCCAAGATGCCAACCAGATAGCCGTACTATTCAGGAGCAATATTGAAGCTCAAGAATTTCGTGACGTTGCTTGGACCTTAGGATTGTCAGTTGCGGGAGCACAATCAGCAGACTTGCTCGGCGAACCCATCATCCGAGGGCTACTAAATATCTTGCGGGCCGTTAATGAACCAACTAACAGCTATCGAGTCCTGGCTGCTCTCCCCTACCTTGAACTAGATGTAACAGCAATTGAGATCTCCGAAGCGTTGAAGGGGCGTAAGACGAATCGTTCTTTAATTGATGATCTAACTGCCCAACGTCGTTTACCTGGGGTTAGTAACGCTGCAAGTAGCTTGCGAGAGTTGGTTGTCAAGCAAAAATCAACCAACCTATTAGATCTTTTGCTGGTGATCGTTGGCAAGTGCGCACTGACAACAGATAAAGATAATGATCGTAAAATAGACCAGCTGGAAATTATTCACGCATTCTTAGATAAAGCCAAGCAGTTAATTTCTCGTCGACCGAGCCTTAACGTTAAGGGCTTGGTCGAGTACTTTGATTTACTACAGGAATACCATATTGCCATTTCTGTGCGTCGAGCTTCTCCCGAAATCCACGGCGTTCATGTCTCGACAGTTCACGGTGCTAAAGGACTTGAATTCGAGACAGTTGTGATGGCCAACGTTGCTGCAGATTCGTGGAAAGTCCGAGCAAGCCGATCGGTGATCAAACTACCGAGCCAGATCGCCGAGGTAAAAAAGTGGAAAGAAGACCAGCTCGAAGATGAGCGACGCTTATTTTATGTAGGTATGACTCGTGCAAAAAAAGAACTGGTTCTGACGCTTAGCAAAACAAAAGCAGATGGCTCGGAGACTCTACCAAGCCAATTTATTACTGAGATCGAGGACCTTCTCAAGAAGGAGAACGTTGACCTGAAAACGGAAACAACGAAAAAATTGTTAGAAGATCTGCTCCTACCTGTCTCTACGGCAACACTCACCGAGAGACAAAATCTTTACATAAAGGAGAAGATCAGTGGGTCCCCCTTCTCTTATACACATTACCGTTCGTACCTAACATGTCCGCGCCGGTATCTTTTACGTAATGTTTTACATCTTCCTGAGCCACCTAGCTTTGCTCTTCAGTACGGCTCGGCTGTTCACAAAGCATTCGAACTCTACTTCAAGCAATACGTCCAAACCAAAATGAAACCTGGAAAAGATTATTTAATTCAGTACTTTGTTGAAGCAATTAAACGAGAGTTAGCTGGCACAGAGTTGAAGCAGACAATTAAAAAGGGATCGGACTTACTTGGTGGCTATTTTGAACAAAAGTCTACTAGTTGGCTCATGCCAGTTGGTGTTGAATACAGCTTTTATACACATCGCACGGAACTTGAAGGTATTTGGCTGACAGGTAAGTTTGATCGTATCGATCCAATCGACCCAATTGCTCGAACGGTTCGGGTCATAGACTACAAAACCGGTTCGAAGCCAAAAACTCGAGGCCAAATACTGGGCACAACGAAAGACTCTGATGGTGAGGTGAAACAGCAGTTAGTCTTCTATGCCTTACTTGCCAAACACGACCAGATCTTCCCCTTCAACGTTAGAGAATTTGTCATCAGTTCGGTTGACGATGCTGGCAAATTTACTGACGAAGCTTTTACGATCAGTCCTGAGGATATCTTGGTGCTAGAAAAAAGTATAATCGCCACCTATCAGGAGATCCTTGCGCGAAAAGACTTCCCTCACCTTGGAGGGTCCTACGAGCGTGGCTGCGAACTATGTGCTCTGTTTTAGCTAAGGGCTTGGTTGAGTGCGTTCACTAATGTAATTTTGCTTTGGGCACCAACAAAAGAGTTAACCACCTGGCCTTTTTTCTCGATTATATAAGTGGGCATAGCACCAATTTGATACTTTTCTACCATCGCCTGACTATTAGGCTCGTCAACATTTATTTTGACTAACTTAACCTTACCGGCAAAGCTTTTTTCAATCTCCTCGACGATTGGGTGCATAACCTTACAGGGTCCGCACCAAGCTGCCCAAAAATCAAAAAGAGTAACAGATTCACGCATAAAAATCTCCTCCTAGTTTAGCTACCAGACTTAAGAAACCAGCTTGCGAGTGTCTTGTCAAATCGTTGCCAAGAAAGGCTCTTTTCGGCCAATGAGTAAATGCCAAATATCCCAAGACTATAGCCCAGGTCGCCGATTAACATATTTCGTAAAAACGGTAAGCCCATAACGTACGACTCAACCAATCCAGTAATAGTTGGCGGGTAGATACGGCCATCCAACCATACGGCGAAGTTAGTTACGAAGAAAAATATTAGAGCGTTAGCGCTAGCTAACAAGACAAGCTTCTTGACGCTAATGGATTGCTTAAGAAACTTTTCTGACAGCCAAACGCTCAGCATGAAACAGCCGTAAACATAAGGCATTAACCCGTGGAACCCTAGAGAAAGATCCGTTGCAAAAAGAATCAGTAGAGGGACTAAGTAATTCCACGGACGAGCTAACTTGGCACCACCAAACATTGCTGTAGCACCTAAGGGAGTCATGTTGGCCGGATGTGGTAGCAGGCGCACTGCTACGGAGCCGATGCTGATTGCTAAAGCAGTGGGTTTTTTGAAAAGTTGTTGCATCGGTCAATCTAAAATACCGTAAGCTGACGCAAAAAGAAAGAGTCCTTCTTCGGCAGACGCTTGAGACGGGCTTAGGAGGATGGGGTTAAAGTCGTTGACACAGTGGTATCGAAAGAGATGGGAGGGGGCACACCCTTTCGACACCGCCGCACCAAAGACTTAGCTACTAAGCTATCTCCAAATTGTTGGAATCAATATAGCATTTGCTACTAACCAAGTCAAGAGATATTATCGCTAGTTTTTCCAAATAATATCGGGTTTGTTAGAGCGCATATTTAGGTAGCGACTAGCTTGAAAGAAGTAGTCAGATAAACGATTAAGAAATACTGAGATATTTTCTAGTCCTTTTGTGTTGTCGAGACGATGGAAGGCTCTTTCAGCTTGTCGAACGCTTACTCGGGCCAGATGGATGATAGCTGAGGCTTGGCAGCCACCAGGTAAAATAAAGTTTTTTAGTTCAGGAAGTTCTCTGTCCCACTGGTCAATCTGGCTCTCTAGTTCTACCGTCTTTTTGCCCAGGGCTGACAAACGTGGATCCTTGGCTGGCTTTTCAGAAGCAATAGTAGATCCCACTACTAATAAATCGTTCTGAAGACTTTCTAGAAATGTGACGAGTTTCCTTTCCTTTAGTTGATCTACTAAACTAACAGCCAAGCCGATAAGAGCGTTGGTTTGATCAAGGGCGCCTAGACACTCGAAAATACCGTCAGTTTTAGGGAGTCTCCTCTTTCCGGGTAGTCCGGTTTCTCCCTTATCCCCCTTTTTTGTGTAGATCGGCATTATTCATGACTCCATTGTTCGAGGAGGATCACCAGCGCTAAAATCGCTAAACCTCCACCAAACCGGTTCAAAAACTAAATACGCTGCTTCTTCACCGCGATATTGTTTTGCTTCAGGATTTTTTGAGTAGTAATTCTTTTGGAATTCCTCGTCCTCATCTTCTCGCAGTAATCGAAGAACGCCATCCATCTGCAAAGTTTTCCACTCTTCTTCACTAAAACCGACAGTGAAGGAGGCTTTCACTACATTTTTTTGCTTACAGCTCCAAATTTCTTAGTCTCTTTACCTACTTGGAAAAATAATCTTTTACAATCTACGTCACATGAGAAGTGGACGGCAGACGTATGTGGCGTTCCGTCTTCAAGAGCCACTGCTAAACAACCAACTCGTTGGTTATTTAGGAAGTCTTTAACTTCTTTTTCCATCCGTCTAGCTACAACCTCCGGTGGTTGAGCCACAGCTCATACAGGTGTAACAAGTCCCGGTCTTGAAGGTGATAGAGCCGCAAACAGGGCACGGAGGTGAGTCGATCTGTGCTTGGGTGTTGGGTGAGCTAACTTGCTTCTCTTCTGCTTCGGTCGGTGTCAGTTGTGGCGATGCTTGGTCGTCGATCTGACTACCGTTGTTGACGATAGGCTGTTCCACTACTGGCTCGTTGAAGTCGATCTGAGTTTGGAGACTGGAGGCATCAGCATCAGCCCGAATCCCTAGCTCTGCTTGATCGGTTGGGCTGAGGAACTTAATGCCTAGGTAGCGAGCGATGTAGTCGATAATAGATTTAGCAATCCGAATTTGAGGGTTAGTTGTAAAGCCGTAAGGTTCAAACCTACTATTAGCAAACTGTCGAACCACCATTGTTAGAGGAACGCCGTATTGGAGACCGATTGAAACTGACTTAGCAAATGCATCCATTAGACCAGAGATTGTACTACCTTGTTTGGCCATCGTTACAAAGATCTCTCCTGCCCCACCGTCCTCGTACAGGCCAACAGTAATGAAGCCCTTGTGTCCCGCGATCTGGAACTTATGAGTAATTGAACGGCGCTCATCGGGTAGGCGTCGTCGTTTCGGCGCGTAGACAACTTTTTCAACAACCTTTTCAACCACTTCAGTCTTGCCTTCAGTCTCGTCCTTTTTGGTATTAAGCGGTTGAGACAACTTTGAACCGTCCCGATACAGGGCTAAGGCTTTCAGCCCAAGCTTCCAAGACTCAGAATAAACTTCCTCAACATCTTGGAGGGTAGCCTCGTTTGGTAGGTTAATAGTTTTAGATATTGCACCAGAAATGAACGGCTGAACAGCAGCCATCATCCGCACGTGAGCAAGTGGCTCAATGAAGCGCGTGCCGGTTGCCCCACAGCGATTAGCACAATCAAAAACTGGTAAGTGTTCAGTCTTTAGATGTGGTGCACCTTCTACAGTTTGAGTGCCACAGATTACTAGATTGCTCTCAGCTATCTCGTCGGAGGTAAAGCCTAAACGACCGAGCAGTGAGAAGCTTGGTTGTTTTTCTTCGTCCGTGCTAATTCCAAGACGAGTAAAAATATCATCTCCAAGCACCATACGGTTGAAAGAGAAGCTAATATCAAAAGCGGCAAGAAGGGTTTTTTCAACTGCATCGATCTCGGAACTAGTTAGTCCTTTGCTGGCTAGACTAGAACGGTTTATCGGAGTTGTTTCGATAAATCTACCCACTCCTAGAGCGTAATCTATGATTTCCTGTTGTTGATCTTGGGTGTATCCAAGATTTTGAAGAGCCTGCTTGACAGCGTTATTAACGATCTTCATAGATCCCCCACCAGCCAACTTTTTAAACTTGACCAAGGCAAAGTCTGGCTCGATACCTGTCGTGTCACAGTCGAGTAGAAGCCCAATTGTGCCAGTCGGGGCAATTACACTCGCCTGACTGTTACGGTAGCCAAATTGCTCTCCTAGAGCAACTGCTTCGTCCCAATCCTGTCTGGCGGCAACAAGTAAATTATTTGGACAGAGGGTCTCGTTAATAGCATAAGCGGCTTGACGATGCATTTTCATAACATTAAGCATCGGGGCTCTGTTTTTGGTAAATCCTTCAAAAGCGCCTTTGACAGCTGCCATCTCAGCAGAGGTCTTGTAGGCGTGTCCAGTCATGATAGCACTGAGCGCTCCTGCGGTGGCAAGGGCTTCTGGTGAGTCATAAGGAACGCCCTTAAGCATCAGCATTGTGCCGAGGTTAGCGTAGCCTAGCCCTAGCGGTCGGTAATCGTGACTATTCTTAGTGATAGCTTCGGTTGGGTAGCTAGAGAGATCTACCTCAATCTCCTGAGCGATAAACATAATCTTACAGGCGTGTCGGTAACCCTCGACATCGAAGTTTCCTTTATCGTCAGTAAACTTAACAAGGTTTATCGAAGCCAGATTACACGAGGTCGAATCTAGGAACATAAATTCACTACACGGATTTGAAGCGTTGATTCTGTCGGTGTTAGGGCAGGTATGCCACTTATTAATAGTAGTG
Organism: Candidatus Berkelbacteria bacterium; assembly: GCA_024654065.1. Taxonomy (GTDB): domain Bacteria; phylum Patescibacteriota; class UBA1384; order 2-12-FULL-50-11; family 2-12-FULL-50-11; genus JANLIQ01. The sequence continues at coordinate 24,826 of JANLIQ010000017.1, forward strand.
TCGAACTGTACTCCTGGATCCGCGCACTGCCAGGCAGCCTTAGCTACCTGATCCATTAAATCTCGAGCTTTGTATGTTTTGTGTGGCTCGCCGTTACCAACATAACGAGTTGTCCACTCACCGTCGGCCGTAACTGCTTCCATAAACTCATCTGTAATACGAACTGAGTTATTAGAGTTCTGACCAGAAACCGTGTGGTAGGCCTCTCCGTTGAAGTCGGCCGAGTAACCGGCCTCAATCAACGCTAAGACCTTCTTTTCTTCTTTTACCTTCCAATTAATGAAGTCCTCTATCTCTGGGTGCGACATGTCCACAACAACCATTTTTGCGGCCCGGCGAGTTGTCCCCCCAGATTTAACGGAGTCAGCAGCACGATCGAACACTTTCAAGAAGCTCATCATGCCACTAGAAGTACCACCGCCACTTAAGCGCTCGTACTTACTGCGTAATCGGGAGTAGTTGGCACCCGTACCAGAACCAAACTTAAAGACCCGAGACTCAGTCTTTAAAAGATTAAAGATTCCGTCGAGCGAATCTTCTACCGAAAGAATAAAACAAGCTGAACACTGAGGGTTACGGTAGGAATCTTTGGTCTCTATGACCTTTTCTTGCTGGAAGTCCCAGTAAAAACTACCACCAGAACCAGCGATCTTATACTGGTGATACAAACCACAGTTAAACCAAACCGGAGAGTTAAAAGCAGCTTTTTGGTTTACCAGGATATGGGTTAAGTCTTCTTCGAAGTTAACTCTATCTTCAGGAGTGGCAAAATAACCAAATTTCTCGCCGAAATCAGCGATGGTGTGAGCAATACGATAGACCGCCTGTTTTAACGAAACCTCTCTCCCCTCCTTGGTTGGGACGCCAGCTTTACGGAGATATTTATAAGCTAAAATATCCGTTGCTAGTTGAGTCCAGGTTGTCGGAACTTCTACATCAGTAATTTGAGAAATGACGTTGCCTTTTTCATCACTAATAGTCGTTGTTCGTTTATCCCATTGGACGGTATCAAAAACATTCTCTCCAGGCTTGGTAAAACGGCGAGAAACCTTAAGACCAAGTTTCTTTCCAACGTTATCTTTTTCGGGTAGTTCGGCAGAAATTTCAACTGGTTTCAGAGCAATTTCACTTAATCTTTCGTTTTTTTCTTTTTTTGCCATTACTTACCCTCCTTTAATTTTTAGACGTAGGAAACTACCGTACCACGGTCTCACCTTGTCTTGTCAAGAGCATATTTTACGGGAATTGTACGGGAAAGTTACGGTAGGTTATCAGATAAGGGAAAGGGGCTTTGCTAATGTGAAACTCACATTGCGAAGCCCCTTTGGGAAGTCGGGTCAGACATCTCAACGAATCGTCGTTGGATTATCTGCTAGCGGTAACGCCGCTAGGCGTTTCTCCGTAAAAGGAGCGTTGCCACTGGTACCAGGTAGATTTCGTGGCGCTAACCTGCCTGGGTTCGATGTCGAGATGCCCGAGTCCGGGCGACCTCGTCTCGAACACTTACAGACTAACAGCAATAACAGGAATGTCAAGGATCTATCGGATAAAAAAAGCCCGCCGTGCCGTGATGGCCGTGCGGGTAGACGCTTCACGGTCGGCTAAAAGGTGAGACTCACCTCCTGACCGCCGATTTCGAGTGTGGTACGCGAGCGTTTCCAGAGCCAGATTTCCGAGAACGCTGTCGGCCAACCTTGTCTCCGTTGCCAGGAATGCTGGGCGGTGAAGTTGACGACCAGTACCTTTTTCGGGCTGTGAATGAACGCGAAGAGCTTCGCCTGTAGTTCCCACCGATCGCAATTCGATCGGATGATCATATCCTCACCGAAGTCGGGGAATTGTTCGCTAAGGGTGCCGGTAGCCCAACAACCCCCTTCCTTTAGAGGCCAGTTGACGGTGACCCCAAGCGGACTGCCCGTTGAAAACGTGAAGGTCGGACATTCGGCGTGATAACCGCCATTAGCCAGCCCGGCTAGAAAGTCGAACGTGGCCTGTTTCCAGTACTTGCCGTCGTACTCCCAACGACCAAAACAGGATAGTGTCGCAACGGCCGTTTGCTCTGAAGATGTAAGTTTCATCATGGTCCCCCATGGCTTTCGCGTGCACAATGTCAACGGAGATATTCCGTCGAGAGGTCAGGCGATAAGTAGCGCCATGCTAGCGGAAAGACGGCAAAAAGTCAAGAGACTAGCTCAATAAGTTGTTATCGTTTGCCGCTAGGGGCTACTAATAGTCAAAAATTACTGGCGCAATTTTCGTCTAATGAAGCTGGGTACATCCAGCTCATCTTCGTCGGCTGGCTCTTCCTTCATCTCTGGTCGGTTGTGGTTCTTGGTGACGAAGGTATTATCATTTGGCTCAATTTCGGCTGGAAATGTTGGTTGCGGTTGAGCCGGAGCCTGACGACCAAAGAAAGGAATACTAGAGACTGTTGGTGTTTGTGGTACAGAAAGTGTTGCACCGAAGCTTCCTGGTTCTTCGCTACCGAAACGACCTCTCTGTTTAGGAGCTGGCTTAACGATTTCGTTTTCAAAACCAGTTGCAATAACAGTTACTTTTATTTCACCAGACATAGATTCATCTACGGTTGCACCAAAGATAACGTTGGCTTCTGGATCAGCTGCTTCTGTAATGGCCTTAGAGACTTCCTCTACCTCGTACATAGTCATATCTGGTCCACCGGTGATGTTATAGAGTATGCCCCGTGCCCCATCTATGGATAGCTCAAGTAGTGGTGAGTCGATTGCTTGGCGGGCTGCTTCTATTGCCCGGCTCTCACCAGATGCTCGTCCAATACCCATTAAGGCTGAACCAGCATCTTTCATAATTGTTCGAACATCAGCAAAGTCGACGTTGATAATAGCCGGTACGACAATGATCTCAGAAATTCCCTGAACACCTTGGCGTAAGATATCGTCGACGATGCCGAAAGCATCAGTCATCGAAGTTTTCTTGTCGATAACCTGTAATAAGCGGTCGTTGGGGATGATAATTAAAGTGTCAACTTTCTCGCGTAATTCTTCGATACCCAGTTCGGCAACTTTTTTGCGTCGCAAACCCTCAAAACTGAATGGCTTTGTAACAACTCCAACGGTTAGAGCTCCAAGTTCTTTAGCGATTTGAGCGATCAACGGCGCTGCCCCAGTTCCGGTACCGCCGCCCATACCTGCAGTGACAAAAACCATATTAGCCCCCTTGAGGACTTCATAGATTTCGTCTTTATTTTCTTCGGCAGATTTGCGTCCGACTTCAGTGTCGCTACCGGCGCCTAAGCCCTGGGTCGACTCTTTGCCGATTTGCACCTTAATCGGTGCGGGGTTACTGGAAAGTGCCTGAGCATCAGTATTTATAGCAATAAACTCAACTCCTCTAACTCGAGCGGCTATCATACGAGAAACGGCGTTGCCGCCGGAGCCTCCGATACCACAAACCTTAATACTGGCGAAGGTGTCGAGTGTGTCTTTATTCATCTATTTATATGGGGTTGTTTTATTTTATTAAGCGTAACTTAGATTAATTACTAAAATTTCGTAGAATCCCACGAAATCGGTCAAATAACCCCCCCATTTTTCCGAAATCGTAGCGTGTATTACCATGCCCGGATTGATTCTCTTCTACTCCCCAGAGAACCAGCCCAACGGCGCAAGCGTAAATCGGATTATCAAGCTTGTCAAGCATGCCCGAAAATTGAGCAATGGGAAAACCAACAGTGGCCGGTAGTCGAAGCTCTTTACGGGCCAGCTCAGTTAGGCCTTCTATATCTGATCCACCGCCTGTGAATACGGCACCAGCAGGCAGTAGAGCATCTTTCCCGATAGCCTGTAATTGCTCTCTAATTAAATGAAAAATCTCGGCAACGCGAGCTTCTATAATTTCACAAATTTGTCGACGAGAAACTTTTTCGTCCTCTGCCGGGTCAAGCGATGAAAGATTAATCGTTTCAGATTCGCGGATTTTTTCGGGTAGTACAGACCCGTACTTAGTTTTAATTGCTTCGGCAACGTCAAGGTTGGTTCGTAAACCAATCGCGATATCATTTGTAATATGCATCGATCCAACAGGTAATGTCGCGCAGTGGATCAGCTCCCCTTCTTCGTAAACGGCAAAGTCAGTCGTACCTGCACCAAGATCAATTACAACTACGCCAGAGTCACGCTGTTTCTTTGTAGTCAGAGCCCGAGCGGTTGCAAGGGGTGCATAAACTAGACCATCGATTTGGACACCGGCCTGCTCAACAGTTTTTATCAAATTACGTAATGCTGCCGAGGAGGCACTAATAATCAAAGAATCCACCTCGAGGCGGATTCCATTCATCCCTATTGGGTCACGGATTTCATCCTGGCCATCAACAGTAAAATGGTGGGGAAAAGTATGGATTAACTCTCGGTTCTGAGGTAAGGCGATGGTTTTAGCGGCATCGATCACGCGACCTACGTCTTCGGATTGAATTTCGCCGTTAGGTCGAGCTACTGCCACCACTCCTTTGGCCGGTTGAGCCAGAACATGGGATCCATTAATAGAAACATAGGCGTGAGTTAAGGGAAAACCAGACATTTTTTCTGCTTCTTCCAGGGCTTGAGAAAGAGCGCTAACTGTTTCTTCGATATCTACTATCATCCCCTTCTTCATCCCGCCGTGACCTACTGAGGTTACACCCATTAAAGAAACTACTCCTTCAGTAATGCTACCAACACAAACAGCAATTTTAGAGGCTCCGATGTCGAGGCCAACAACTAACGGATCCTTTGCCATTTCCCTCCCAAAGTACTCATCTGTGGCTGAAGTCTAGTAAGTGAAGTAATCCGTGGCCGGCAAGCATCTTAACTTCGTCAATTAGTTTAATGCCAGCGATTAGGGCTTGTTTAGTAGCGGTATCAAGACTAATAGCAATCGAACCAGTAAGGTCTTCTATTTTGCCCTCATAAGGGAAACTAAGCACGTCGGTTGGCTCATTAATTCCAAAAAAACGTTGTTTCAGTGCTTTAATCTCCTTGTCGGTTACTAATGATATCTCTACCTTTACTTTACCAACCGCTTTCAGGCGTAGCAAGATAGCGAGCAGATGCTGCTCGATTTCTTTTTGGTCTAGAGAAATATTAGTAGAGTTTTGCCAGAGTACAGATAGCTCGGCCATTTCAGCCGTTCTGGATCTGGTCACGTAAAATTTTTGAAACAAGACCCATATCTGCCTGACCCTTGAGTTTAGAGCTCAAAGCCCCCATTGCAGTACCCATTTGACTGATGTCTGTCGGATTAGATGAAAGGTATTCAGCTATAACAGCCTTGATCCCCTCTTCACTCATCTGCTCAGGTAAGTATTTTTTTAAAAGTTCGGCTTCGGAGGCTTCGTTTGCTGCTAAGTCTGGTTTATTAGCCTGCTTAAAGAGAGTTTCGGCTTCTATACGCTTTTTTACTTCTTTTTGGATTAGGGAAACAACCTGTTCATCAGAAAGCGCTTGGCCAGCTTCAATTTCAGCATTTTTGATACTAGATTTAAGCAAACGTAGAGTATCACGCGAAAAGTTATTACCAGACTTGAGGGCTGTAGTTAGTTCAGTCTCTATTTGTTCGATCAAAGCCATTAGAAAGTTCGGAAAGCTCTTCGGCGGACTGCTCTAGCTTGAGCGGACTGGCGGCGTTTAAAACGAGTTGGTTTCTTCTCAAAAAATCTACGTCGTTTTATCTCAGTCATGATCTCTGACTGTTGGACGTCACGGAAAAAACGTCGTAATACGACTTCTACGGGTAGGGCTCTTTTTTCTTCGCTGTATTCAGCCATTAGTTTTTAAATTGTAGCAGGAATTGGTGCGAAAGTTAAGAGATTCTGTGGATGCAGGGGGCTGATCACCTACCTTCTGACACCAAACTTCAGGGCTACAAGCGTATCATATCCTTGGGTGACACGATCGGCTTCGGTCACACCTAATCGCTGAAGAAACTTAAATAATTTGTTTTGAGTTTCTTCAGGATTATTGTCGGTGACCGATAGTTCTTCTAGCTCGATAAAAGTACCCAAGTCTTCAACCTCGTCAACGCAAATCTCTATTCCGTGATAATCCGCTTTTTGCCGTTGCTTCTTTACCTCTACTGATAGTTTGTACTCAAGCGCTTCCAGTATTCTGGTAAGGGCGTCCGGGTCAACGACAGCTGTCTCCTCCGTTTGAACAGCTAGCTCGTTGACTCCGGAGCGTTTGAGCGCTAAAACAGCTTGGTTATTTTCTTTACGAATTCGCAGAAAGTTAGTATCTGGTTTGAATATTGTGATTTCCTCGAGATCCTTCGGCGAAAATATCAGATCGTGTTGATAGGTGGGCTCTGATAGCTTTATCCCAAGTGACCCTAATCTTGCAAACAGCAGTCCAGGATTTGTTACTCTCGCCTTTACCTCAATCTCATTCATGCTCTAACTCATTAGCTAAATCTTGAAAATTGATAGCTGATCTCACCTGCCCTGACTCGGCTTTGGTGAGGGATCGCGTCTGCTCTAACAGCTCTTGAGCGGACGTCAAGCCGATGCCTAACCCATTCGGGCGGGTGTAAAGCGTGACGTGAAACGGCTGAGTCGGTATTTCTATACCCAGAGCTTTACGCATACCTACAAAGAAATTCTCTGTACCGTTGGTTTTGCACATGATTATCACAGTCTTTTTCTCACGTTCTTCGGCAACCCGAAGCTCATCCATAAAGTCGCTGACACTAGTTGGTTCTTCAGTAAGCAAACGACCTGATTCCTCGAGAATCTCCTCTTCCGCTTCTTCGAGCGAGGTACCCTGCTTCTCCGCTAAGATTGGCGCGTATTTCTTGACCGACAGTATACTCATATGAAATTCTGGTTTGGCAACTAACCTCTCCCCATCGACCTCTACTTCAGGCGAAATGTGTAGTAACGGTAGCTCTAGGCCAACATAGCCGCCCGCATATCTATAACCTTCCGGAAGGTTCTCTATGCTCATTTTTGACCCCAATCAAGCAGCTCGGTGAATCGAATGTAATAGCCGTAAGGGTCGGACATACGAAAGTCTTTCCAGGTTCTCTTACCATCGCCCTTCTCTTTCAATTCCTGGACGACGTTGTCTTTTAGATCTTTAAGCACCTCTTCGTAAAAGGCGTGAATTTCCTGAACTGGAATTGTCAGCGATATGGCATAACCTCGCGGAGTATTCTTATCGAATTGTTTGAAATATGACTGATCGTAAACTCGTTCATCGTCTCCGTAGAAATTTATCATAGTATCACCGAGCGGGTCCCCTCTTTGCATAACCATGTAGCCGGGATATTCTCCCTTAACATCTTCCGATATTATTTCAAAACCAAGTTTTGAATAAAAATCCTTAACCGGAGCAAACTCCGGCACATGAAGCTCGATAATTAGATTGTTTGCAATCGGTACTTCTGCCATTACCCAATTCTACTCCTGAACCTAGAAATGTCGAGCCACTCTGCTATTGTTAGGGCATGGATGATTTTGTCGGTGTAAAAATCGCGTTACTTACTTCGGACGAAAAGTTGGTTGTATATTTAAGGGACAATAAACCCGACATAAATTTTCCTGGACTATGGGACTTCCCTGGTGGGGGTCGCGAGGGTAACGAAACCCCGACAGAATGTATTGTGCGTGAAGTCATGGAAGAATTCGGAATCAAGCTAAGAGCAAGTGGTCTTACCTTCTCTAGGACTTTTCCTGCGATGAACGATGAAACTAAAACGGGATACTTCATGGTTGGCAGAGTATCTCAAAAAGATATTGACTCTATTAAATTCGGCAGCGAAGGTCAGCGGTGGAAGCTGATGGGGATAAAGGAGTTTATGGAAAGTGATGAAGTCGTCGAACCGTTAAAGAATAGGCTCGACTCCTATCTGTCCGCACTGTGAGGTTGTGCTCAAGGGTCCAAAAATGTCGAGTTATGTCCGTAGTATTTTCACGATCTCGTTTATTACCGTTCCATACCCCAGGTCATTAAAATGGATTCCATCTTCTTCGTGGTAGTCCTGGCCTGAATCTAGAATCTGTCTGAATACCGCGGGGTCGATGTATCTGATGTTGTTTTGGATAAGCACATTTTTTATTGCCTCAGCATATTGTTTGATTGTGGCGTTGGATCTTTGCTTTTTCAATTCCTGCCGATCTTCGTCAATTGGCGGCGGTAGCAGGAAAATCATTACCGAACCACTAAAGTCTTCAATAATTTTTTTAACGTTTTCAGCGACGGTCGCGATCTCTAGTTGTTGCCATGTTGAAGAGTCGTTCGTACCGAAGGAAAAAACCACAACCTCGGGCTGGAGTCGAGCGATGTAAGGCGCCTTGACGACTCCGTCATTAGTATCCCAGCCACAAGTGGCGCAGTTATAAACTTGATAACCAGTATTATTTTCCAGCGTTGAGACGTCAGCTTTGTGAAAATTGGCAATCAAGCTGTCGCCAAAAAGAATTAATTTCTTCATCTAGAAATCCACCTCGATAACTTCTGGAGTGCTCTTGTAGTCACGAAGACGAGCCCACTCCCATTGCGTTCGCTCCGGGGTGTGGCGATGCATGAGGAGCAATCTGCCTTGTGGATCTAAAATAATACAACCAGCCAGGCGAACGGATAGGTCAGACATCACCATAAATTGTTTTAATGTAGTCCAGTAGCTCGGGAATAGTTGCTTCGTTGACGAAGTGCTTTTTGTTTTTAAGCTTGAGTACTTTTGGTTGAAGCTTGCTGGCAATAAACTCAAATTCAGTCTGTGGAATATATGGGTCGGCATCATCGTAAATTAAAGCAATCTTCTCTTGATTGACTTTTATTGCTGACCAATCCCACGGCTTGTCGTAGTAGCCGCTCTGTTTTTCGAGCTCGTCGTCCAAATCCGTACAGCTAGGTGATATTAAGACCGAACCTTTTATCTTATGATTTTCGGCGTAACGCATCGAAGCTGTACCGCCCGATGACCAGCCAACTAAAACATCGTCTTTACCAACTTTGACGTGATTTTCGAGAAAAGGTAACCAGTACTCGGCTCTAGCGATTACTGAATCTGGCATCGTTTCGAAGAATGTCGGGAAGCCTAGTTTTTCTAGTTCCATTTTCAACCATTCACCAAAAGCAAACGACCAATGGGTTGCGTGATTGCCATGGATGAAGATTATTCTTGGTTTCATTTCTTTCTTGCTAATAGCCAGGCGGGCTCGGGAATGAAAGTTATTTCCGACCAGGTGTCGATCTCGTGCTCGGTAAAATCGTAATACTTTTGGTAGGCAGTTTCGACGCTACCGTGCAAGGCATCTTTCCAGTCAAAACCAAGCTTGGTCGCCAAATCTTTAATCTCTGATTCGTTCGGCGCTTCTAGCTCGACAAATGCTGGGATCAACGGCCAGGTGTCGATCGTAATTTCACAATTTCCAAGCGTCCACTTCTCTCTTTTAGTCTCTTGGTAGGATTTCTGAACTAGACCGATTGCCTTAAGTAGGTCAACCGTTTTCTCGAAGTCCCCTACCGTTGTCTCGATCTCTTGCGTTCCGTGAAGAGTGCGATCATTCAGCTGTTTATACGAGAAAGTGATCTTGTCTCCTTCGTCACGAACTCGGATCCAGCCACCAATTTCTTTTAGTCGCGAATCTGGGTAATCAAAAACACAGCGACGCATCTGACGCTCGGCATGAACGAGTTTGGCACTGATCGCTCTCAACCGGTTCCGCAGTTTGTCGGCAACAACATCCAAGAACTTAGCTTCAACTTCTACTTGCATTACTCAATTCTACTCCTGAACCAAGAAATGTCGAGTTACTTACGAATCTTTGGAATTAGCTCTTGTGGGACTTTGTGCACTTCTACTTTTCTGAGGCCCATAACACTTGCTTTCATCAACCGATGAAGGCCGTCAAGAATCAGCCAACGGTCTCGCCACCGCATTATATCGATCGGGTGTGATAAATCGGCATTGGCCACTCGTTCATGCTCGTCGTAATATTGATCGGGGCTGTCCAGGACCTGGCTTGACTTTAAATCGTAATAGCCATTTGGTTTTGTCCAGAGAAACGGTATGTCAAAATGCCAAGCCAGCTCTTTGATGTCCATTCCCTCAACTGGCAAATCTAGTGCCCAAACTTTAGGTTCGTCCCAATCAAAGTCAAACCCCACTTCTTTGATTATCGCAGGCATTTGTCGATCCATATCTAGATTCTACTCCCGAACCAGGAATTGTCGAGTTAAGAACAGAAAGTGACCACCGAATCCCTTTCGGTGGTCAGGAAAAAGTTCTTGGCGCTGCTACCTGCGTTTTGCCATAGCAAGGTCGTGGAGTTCGCTCTCAGACAATAGTGCTAACCAAAAGCAAACCTTCCAGGACAGCTCTTGCTCCTCTGACAAGTCGTCTGAGAGACCCAGAAGCTGATAGACCTGATCGATCGGCACTGGTCGCGCGTCTTGCTGGACGTCCCAAGCAAACTCTGTCGACATGTAGTCTCCCCCGCCTAGCCTCTTCCCGAGCTTAACAGTGAAGACCGGCTCGCCATAGAAGCTTGGGCGAAGCGGCCAGTCACTTAAGAGTCGCCAACGATCACGGAATAGCAGCCTGGCTATAACCATCTCGTCCTTCTTGGTCCACTCTTTCAATAAGCTGTGAACTTCGTAGAGTAAGGCGATCCATCGGGCGACATTCCGTTCGGCATTCAAGGTGTAGAGCTGAACCTTAGCGCTACGAAGAGCAAGGCGTAGAGCGCTGGGCTCTCTTGGCAGAATCACGCTGAGCCACCACAGGTGAAGTCGAAGCCTTAGGCGGCCACGAAACACTTTTGTTGACACATCGTCGAAGCAATCAATGGAAAGGGACATCGTGGCCTCCTATTTGGTTCTCGGATACTACAGGAATTTCGGCAAAAAGTCAACCCATGTTTTCGATTTTGTAGATTCTAGACTGCCGATACTACCTGGAAGTGGTGCGTTGGGTCTGGAATTTGCAATTCGCCCAGAGGCTCTTTTCTACTCCCGAACCTAAAAATGTCGAGACCATTTTCTTGCAAATAGAATTACTAACGAGATAATTGGGCCATGGATCTCAAGGAGCATCGGCGAGCGTATACAAAGGGGATGAAGAAAACGACGCTGGGGATTATCCGGAAGCCATCGGGCGAAGTTTGTTTAGCGATGAAAAAGCGTGGTTTTGGCGCCGGCAAGTGGAATTTCTCTGGCGGTAAGGTCCTGCTCGACGAGACACCCGAGCAATGTCTAGTTCGCGAGACCAAGGAAGAGTTTGGGGTAAAGATGAGCAACCTTCGACCGGTTGGTGTTCTCTATTTCTATTTTTCCGATGTTCCAATTGAGAAAAATTGGAATCAAAAATGCTATGTCTTTGAGGCAGAAAATTGCGACGGTGAGCCACAAGAAAGTGAGGAGATGCTCCCGAAGTGGTGGCGCCGAGACGCAATTCCATACCCAAAAATGTGGCAGGAGGATGAGTATTGGATCGAGCCCGTTCTCGACGAGCAGGTTTTAACTGGCTACTTTCTCTTCACCTCAAGAGACGTCTGCTTGGAAAAAGAAATCGTAATAGGCAAAATTATCGACGAGTGAATTCAGCGCGGTCGCCAGTTTTTGTTTAAATCTTCTTCTGTGACGCGGAAAATGGTTTCGTGATCGCCAGGCTTGAGACTATGGAGTTTGCAGAGTTCTAGGCCGCATTCACGCTTCTCTTTCTCTTTGGACTCCTTCTCTTTTAATATTTCTGGCGGAAAAGAAAAGTCGGTGTTGATGAGCTCACAGTTATAGTCTGGTCCAAGTACCAGTTCGAGTGTCCAAAGAGCCCTCTGACCCATCGGATAGACACTTACAAGGGCAATTCGGGTCCAATTATTCGGTATAAGAAATTTCTTTTTAATGAAATAGGCATTAGTGACGGTGGTGTACGCTTCTTCTTCTAGCAGTATCGCCTTTTCAGGTAAGCCAAGATTTTTGGCGTAGTTTGCCATCGCTCGGGCTTCGGTGGTTGGCGGGGTGTAGTCGAGGGTGTATGTCCACTTACCGCTAAAGATTATTTTGTCGGCTTGGCCGGAATCATAGAGCTTAACGGCTTCCTCAACTGTAGATTTAGCACTTTCTGATGTTGACCCGTCTTTATACACCCCTCTGCCAAAAACCAAAATTGCATCATATTTCATAACGTTAAATTGTTAGTTTAGTCCTAGACATTACTTAACAGTTCGAGAAATTTCTGATCAGTCAATAAGGAGTGGGTTAATGATATGATGCTCGTTCCTTCATCCCATTTACTGGCAATATACTGCCGAACTTCTTGATGTTGAAGGTATCCTTTGTCTTCCCGTTCGATTAGATCACCAAATTCCAGATTGAGTAAAACCGTTAAAGACTCTTTGTATTCGTTGTACAGCTGGGGGCTGATATTTAATTTGATGTATTTATGAGTGAAAAGGTGTAGTAGCTCGTGGATGCAGACCATATTTGGTTCGGCGCTAAACAAATTGAGAAAAAAGTAATCCTCTTGAGTATTGTAGCTACAGCGTTCATTGAGACTAAGATAACAGGCGAACTCCGTGTCATCGTTTTGTGCCTCAAAAAGCTTGGTAAGGCGTTCAAAAACGTCTGTATCTACGGCTTGCCATCCATCAGAAAACTGTCGAATCTTTTCTTCGGCAGATATTCCCTCTTCAGTTACAATTTTTCGGCAGGCGGCAGTGACGGTCACTTCGGAGTTGATATCGACACCTAACTCTTTGAGTTTTCTACTAAAGTCTGAGGGGCGACTACGATTAAGCGATCTATTGCCAGCTTGCAGATTAAGGAACTCTTTTTCGGCTTCGTACCGGAATACTAAACGCATTAATACATTCCTTTGGCAGGAGCGCCACCAAGCAGGTGGAGGTGGACGTGGTCTATCTCTTGCCCTGCGTGCTTGCCGACATTAAACAATAAACGGTAACCAGTTTCTTTCACTCCAAGAATCTGGGCGATTTCTTCGCTTCCAGTGAGCATATCCCCTATCTCTTCCGGTCGTAGCTCCTCTGGTCTTTCAACGTGTCGTTTTGGAACAATCAGTACGTGGACGGGGGCTTTCGGGTGAATATCTCTGAAAGCAATATAATGGCTAGTTTCTATTACTTTTTCACACGGAAGTTCTTCTGAAATAATCTTACAAAACAAACAGTTTTCCATTATGGTCACATCTTACCAAAATAGTACCTAAACTCATTGACATATACTTTCGTATCTGTTAGAATTCTCATTACTTCCGCTGGGAAGCTTTTCCGTTAGTCATTGGGTAACTGATGCAGGAAGTATAACCAGAGGATGCAATGAGAAAGAATATGAAAAAAACCTTGTTTGGTCGTTTGACCAAACTTCAAGGGAGGATTACTAAGTTCGTTAAAAAATCGCGAGACAGCCGACGTTTCATCTTAACGATGGTCGCCGTCTGGACTATAATCCCTGCTCTTTCTGTCAATGCGGCTGATAGCAACATCACCCCAATTGAGCCAATTGTTACTAATGTAACGGTTGGACAAAATCTTCAGATCGAGCAACCTAAATTCTCTGTCGAGCTTCGTCAATCTCCTCGCCAGATAGCTAAAAAGAAAGAGGAAATCCGATTGGCAACCGCTGTTATTCAAACAACAATTAGCGGAACCGACGAAGAGAAACGTGTATGGGCTCAAAAAGCTGCTCAAACTTGGGGAATTGACTGGAAATTGCTTTGGGCTGTATGGAAGGTTGAATCTGGTACTCAAATGAGTACTGCCGTTCGATCTTATGCCGGTGCTCAAGGACCACTTCAATTCATGCCAGGTACGTGGCGAGCATATGCTCAAGACGGAAATGGTGACGGTGTTAAGAACATTAACGACGCCCGGGATAGTCTGTTTGGAGCTGCTAAGTTATTAGCAGTTAACGGTGCTGCTTCAGGAAATGTTGACGGAGCCTTGCTTCGCTACAATCATTCCCTTAGTTATGTAGCCCATGTCAAACGGATTGCTGCCTCAATTGGTGGCTAAAATCGCGAAATGAACAAACAAGAAGTCCCTGCAGAAAATGCGGGGCTTTTTGTTTGAGAAGTTCTATCTACTCCTTTAATCTAAACCAAATTATTTTTACGATAGTTTCGGGGCCAATGGATTGATCGTAGTAGTCAGAAAAAGATGCGTACATTTCTTCGTTGCTTCCATACTTTTCATGTCCCTTGATCTCTTCTTTTTTCAATTTACCCATCTGTCTCTCTAGAACCTTAGTGACCACTGCTCGGGTAAACACTTCTCTCGTATTAGCATTTACGAATTCAATTTCGTCATCCTTTTGGATGTTTTTATCATCAAACAAACGCCATGTTGAGTATTTCTTACCAGATAAGACGCAAGAAACCAGCTCTTCTCTGAATTTAAGAGACTTCATCGTTCCATTCTAAGTGATGAACCGAGTTTGCAACAGAGGGCTATACGCTTGGTGCAACTATTGATCCGTCTTGAGGTAGAATCTCGACCCAAATCTTTCCACGATTAAGTGGAATTTCGACTCCCTGACTATCATAAAATCTGGTTCGTTCCAGACGTGATGGTTTCTTCCAGGTTCCTTCTGTCCGCGTGCCGTCCTGGAAAACGCTAGCCGCTCCCGAGCCGATTGTGGTCATTGTCCATTCAGATTCTTTGCCAGTTCCGGCGTAAGGAGGATTTGCCGAGTGACTTACGGTCATCACAACAATAGATTTAGCTGTAATCTGTTCACCAGATACCCTGTCGTTGTGATTTACACTATTCATTACCCGACTATACGTATTCGCAGTCGAGTCATGTGTCCAAACAGTTTGAAATTGAGTCGTTGAGAAATTCAGTGTTATTTTAGGCACCGTACCAAAGGTCGTAGCCTGTTCCTTAAATTTCCAGCTGGGAGTTGTGTAAGTAGAGGGCCATTTTTTATTACTTACTCCTAAATTATAGATCTTGGATACATCAACAAATAAGGTGTGTTCACTAGCAATACCAGCTTGGGGTATTCGAGTGTAGGCGTCATTAGAATGAGGGTAGTCTTTAATGCCGTATGAACTAATACGAGACAGTGCTGCTGGTGAACCACCGGCGTGAGCATAAAATGCATCATACTCACTTAGCCAATCAATAAAATATGATCTTGCGGAACGAACTGGTCCAGCCTTAGTTGGATAATTCTGAGAAAAGATTCCCATAAATCTAGTTATGCCACCTTCAGTTACTGCCTCATAGACGATATCAGCACTATTTAATCCAGCCTGAGGTCGAGCATCGGGTGAATTTTCGATCATAACGGCGACGGGATGACGGTTAGCAATATCGGCAGTTACCATGACGCCATTAGTTAAACTCGCAACCAAATTTGTCGAGTTCTTTTTGTTGAGGGTAATATTGGGTGTTTCTTCGGTAGAATTTGGCTTGGTAATAATCCAGAAAATTGCGGCAACGGCTACAACAATAAGTATCGGCAAAACAATCACAAAGAACTTTTTATGATTAATGAAAAATAACTTAAATCGACTCGTTTCCCCCTCCATTACCTTACGCTACCAGCAAATGTTTTTTATGCCAAGAGAGGTGACAGCAGCGTAATTATATGCTACTATTCTTACGATCAATATCGCGAGGTGAGGTGTACATTGAAAAAAATATCAGTCAAGGATCGAGTGCTGGTGCTTTGTCCCGGTCTCAGAGTCAAGGGCGGTACTCAGTTTACCGATGATGACGCGGTTTTCTGTCCTGGAATCGGCGAACAGATTCCGGCCGCTGTCAGTCATTTGGACTCAGCCAAATCGCTCAAAGTAGTTTGGTCACCTGAGCTGTGTGATGACCGAGCACAGCTGTGGCTAAAAGAAACAGTTCCGGTGCTGGAGCGGTTCCGTTTGACGGAAAAGCTTCATACGCTAGCTCCACGCTCTTTCCGCGGAGAATTGGGTGGTGGCACCATCGTCTATGAATCGAAGGATGTCCTGCTGGCAGAGTTCTTCGAACTCCTTACGACTTTGCGGAGTATGAGCAATTCGGCGAGAATCGTTTATCAGCGTTGTGCCAAAAGGCATCGAGACGAAGAGGAGAGAACCAACGACATGCATCGCCGACAGGGGGATGAATACGCCCGTAATCACGGCTAGGTCCAACTACTGCCTCATTAGCTGCCGGGCAATTTGCTCGGCGGCTAACTTATCTTCCTGATCGAGTTGGTTATCTAAAACTAACTGGAGTAAATGTTCTTTAATTGGTTTAATCCAAACTCCTGCAGGACGGTGAAATATCTTCATTAATTCTTCACCATCTAGAGGACTATGGATTTTGGCAATTTCAGCTTGTTTTTCTAGTTCAACTATCCGATCTCTCAATTCGGCTCGCATCTGTTTATACTTTTCTAATTTACGTTCATTGCCACCAGTAGAATCTGCCTCGGCAAAAGTAAACAAATCTTCAAGAGTTTGATTGGCATCACGAACGAATCTTCGAACTGCTCCGTCAGTCCAGTGGCCATCGTTGTTAGGAATCCGTTGGTGCAAATAAACAAGCTTTGAAAGATAGTCAATAAATTCATTACCGTATTTCAAGCGACGTAATATGTCTTTTGTTAATCTCGCACCAACTACCTCGTGACCCAAGAAATGGTATTCACCGCCTATCTTCTGACGAGTTAAGGGTTTTGCGATGTCGTGCAAAAGAGCACACCAACGCAACTCAAGCTTAGCTGGTGTCTGGTCAAGCACTTGTAATATATGACTGTAGATATCTTTGTGTTCAGCGGGATCAAATTCTAGGTCGATACATGGAATTAGCTCTGGCAAGATATAATTAATTAAGCCACTTTCGACTAACAGATCTATTCCACGGCTTGGTTTAGGACTAAGTAAAATTTTATCCATTTCTTGTGAGATGCGTTCAACTGAAAGGATAGCAAATCTTTCTCGCTCGAGATTAATCGCCTGAAATGTATTATGTTCAATTTCGAAATCTAATGTTACGGCAAAACGAATAGCCCGTAACATACGAAGCGGATCTTCCCGAAAACGACTTTCTGGGTCGCCTACTGCTCTTATTACTCGTGCTTTCAAATCTTGTTCCCCGTTATGATTATCTATTACCCGGTTGAATCTTAAATCGTACGCTATAGCATTAATTGTAAAATCTCGTCTTGAAAGATCTTCATTGATAGAATTGCCGAATTCGACAGTTGGCTTCCGACTGTGTTCCTCGTAGCTTTCTCCTCGGAAAGTCGTAATTTCAATTGCATTGCCATTTAGATCTGCGGTAACAGTACCAAATCTTTTTCCTATTAAACCAATTTTTTTAGTTTTTTGACGTAAAATCTTCTCAACTTCCGATGGTTTGGCATCGGTAGCTAGATCCCACTCCCCTACCTTCCGACCAAGTAGTTCATCTCGAATTGCTCCACCAACTATATATAGCTGATGTCCAGAATCGGCAAAGGCTTCTTCTAACGACTCTAACCAAGCCGGCACACTTACTGGCATGGTTGTCTTTAACGAGTTAACCCAATGCCAAAAACAACTGAACCTAAAATAAGAAACACAATCATCAACCAGATGACATATTTAACCATTGCTTTTTATTGTAGCTGAAGATTGGGACACCTGATAGCAGGTGGTCGACATGGCTAATAGCATTAAAATTAATAGTGACGTTGTTGCTCCCGAAAGGGGTAATTGGAGTGAGTAAATAAAAACTAAAATAAATACAAGTAGTTGAACCATAAATCGCCAAAATGAATCAAAAACTCCAAGATGATTAATCTTTCGGTAAGATAAACCAACTAAAAATCCTGCCCCATACCCACTTAAGCTAGCAGCTAGTAGTCGAGCCATATTTTCGCCCGTAACGCCAAATAAACCCCAGATAATTATCCAACTAATAGCGGCAATGATTATCAATCCTGCGAAATAACCAACGAATTCGATCTGACCTGGCTGAATTGGTAAATATGAAAATTTATCTAAAAAGGAGAAAGAAAACTTTACTAAACGTGTGATAATTAGCGCTGACAGACCAGCTAGGGTGAGTCCAACTATTGTTAACCAATTAATTTGCCAATTATTAACTAGAATTCGCGACAATAACAAGATAATAAAGCTACCAAAATAAATAATAAAAACTTTATCTCGCAAAATGCGCAGAGAGCTAACAATAAGTAAACTTCCCATGCCAGTGAAGCTTGGCATGGGACTATCAAACCTTGAAATACTGACATAACGAGATGTTTCTAGTTGACGCTGCCACGGCTTGGTAAACTCTGCTATCGAAGCAATCACTCCAAGCAAACCAACCGCAATCATTAAGACGATTGCTTGAGTTTCAAGATCGTTTGATAGCATCGCTTGAGTTAAATTATTTACAAATAAGTTGTTGATGATTAAAAGCCAATAAAGTGTGAGCAATAACAGTGGTATTCCCCATTGCTTGGGTAAGTGGTTACAAAGTGATCCAACAATAGTTGCACTAAGCACTAATAATAAAGTACTAATGACACTTAGCAGTACCCCTTCGCTAGAAATCTGCTGAACTGACAAGAATACAATTAGAGGTAAACCAATTACTAACCACGTAATCCCAGTAATCCAGGTGGTCGATTGTCGGACAGACGAAGGAATAATGAACGAATAATGCACCTTGTTGATTGATGGCCGATAACAATAACCAATTACAATTGCTCCAGATAAAAACAAGGGAATAAGATTCATTAATGAGGATGATTCTGGCTCAACAACTCCAATTATTTGGGTTGCTAGCCACCCAAAACTAAGGACAACAAGCACTGTCAACCAATCGATCAAACTCAATTGGACAAAAACTAATTTAATTCGAGTTGTCCAGTTAAGGCTACTAGTTCCCATCGATTAATAGTCAATTTTTTCCATAACACCTCGTAAGGAACGAAGATGGGGATGGGTTTGATTTAGGAGTTGAGCCATTGTTCCCTCAATGAGCTTTTGGCCGTTAGCAAGTACAAGAAAGTTGTCTGCTAGGTCTTGGGCTAACTCAAGATTATCGGTAATTAGGACAACTGAGCTACTAGAGTTAGTCATGTTTTTCACAATATCTCCAACCAATCGAGGTCCGTTAAAATCAAGCATTTGAGTCGGCTCATCCAATATTACGAGTTTAGGGCTGTGGATAACTGAAGAAGCAAGGGCGACTTTTTGACAAACGTCTGGTGAAGCGGTTTCCAATATTGAATAAACTGATGGGCCGATTTCAAGCAGATCGATTAGAAATTGGATACGTTCTTTGCGGGTATTCGGTGCTAGATGATAAATAGAACCTATCAGATCAAGTAATTCGTAACCTGTCAAAAACTCTTCTATCGGTGCGGGATTTGGTAAATACCCGAGCTGGATTCGAGCTTTATCACTACCAGTGTTTAGGTGATAGCGGTTGATAGATATCTCACCACTCAACGTCTTGTGTATTCCAGCCAGAACCTGCCCAAGCTCATGTTTTCCCGAGTCGCTTGATCCAAGAATCGCTAATACCTCGCCAGGCTCAACCTTAAAACTAAGACCATCAAGATGCCGATTGGCTACTTTAGCAATAAGATCTTGAACCTTTAGCATTTTCTTAACGAATTAAGTACTGTTTAGGTTCAGCGTCTAGATCGGTAAACTTATCAAGACATTCAATTAATTTGGCGGATGTACTTCGTCCAAAAGACATTCCTTCAACACGACAACCCTTATTTTCTTTGAGATATGAAACGAGTGGTGCAAAGTCTCCATCACCAGTAACTAAAACAACAACATCGAGTCTGTCAGCTATTTTTATGGCGTCAACGGCAATACCAACATCCCAGTCCCCTTTTTTGGCTCCACCAGCAAATATCTGAATATCTTTGGAGTTAAGCTCTATACCAAAGTTAGCCAGCGCATCAAAAAAACCCTGTTCTTTCGGTGCGTCAGACTTGATCACATAAGCAATAATGCGAATTGGTTGACGTTTAGCAATTGCAGTTTCGACAATTTTGCCAAAATTAACATAGCTTTCGTACATAGCCCGAGCCGAGTAATACAAATTTTGAACATCAACGAAAACACCAACCCTTTGGTTATCATAATTGATCATAATTAATTAAAGTTCCTTTCTAAAATTAGCATATCAGGTTTTATTATTTCTTGGCACGAAATCTATTTAGAGCCGTAAAGAATTAGGATGTCAAACAAGCCAGCAGTGACTACTTCTTTTAGGCTAACTAAACGTTCCGGCATAGCAGCTTGAATTTTTTCGGCTTCAGCAAGCATTCCAGCTCGATAGCGAATATATGTGCGATCATAGTTAAACTGAGATTTATCTAAGTTATCAACTTTGTAACCTAGCATCTTAAGTTCCTCAACCAGTGTACTAACTGCTTTTGATCCAGCGCCAGAATCGTATATTTGAACCAAGGGTGAAAAAGTCTGAGGTGACAAGATGTTATTTTTGACTTCCGTGGAATTAGGATTTGTTGTGGGTGAAGCAACTTTAGCAGTGTCTGGGTTTTGTACCGGAGTTGTTGAAGATGTTGTCGATATTGTGAATTGCCAAATACCAATTGCCGCTGCGATCAGTAATAAGACAAGAATTGTCCAAAGTAAGGCGTTTGAACCACTCTTAGCCGTATTGGTTGAGGCAGTTGTAACTGGTACAGACTTAACTGGAGTCTTATTTATTACCCGTTTAACTCTAAAGTCAAAGTCTCTAGCCATATTCTTATAGTAGCACCTAGTTTTGAATTTGGGGTATCGGTTCTAGGTCGTCTTGGATAGAAGTGACCGGAGGTTTTCTTAAGGATGGTTTTTTAAGCTGAGGCGTTGTTTCGAAACGCAATATTATCCTTCCTCGTCGCCGATCGTAATCCATAGTCACCAAACCACCTCTTTCAATACCTAGTTCAGTGAGCCATTTCTTGGGTAGAAGTAGAGCTAACGAATATTTGCCAAATAAAAATAGCTTTCGGATGGTATGAACTCTCATAAATGACATATACCATAGATAGGTCAAAACTCAAAAGTCAATCCGCCAGCTGGTAGACGAAATGAAGTCAAAAGAAGCAAGAAAGTGCTATACTAATATTGGGTGCTTCATGCCCCTCTCCTAAGCCTCCGGGTCCGGCCCGCAATTGGAACTTTGGATCGCAACGACCGACCATAGAAACCAGGCGGGCCTTTTCTTGTCTAGTCACAAAGATATACTTAATCAGTACTGATCGCTCACAGGTAACGATCGATGGTTTGCTTGCACGCAAACCATCATACGGTACTACTGGCTTGCACCCAGACCCTCTCACGGGCGAAGAACGATCCTCATTTGGTCGCCTTCGCCCCCTTCATTTCTTTAACTAAACTTTCGAATAACGCCCTTGACCTTACCCTGGATGGTAACTTTTTTGACTCGGATTGGTTGATATTTCTTATTTGCTGGTTGGAGACGAATATGGTCTTTTTCGCGATAAAAACGTTTTAAAGTTACATTGTCTTTGTCGATTAAAGCCACGACAATATCCCCATTCTTTGGATAATTGCACGGCTCAATAACAACATAGTCGCCGTCTAGAATACCGTCTTCAATCATCGAATCCCCTTTTACCTTCAAGGCAAAGACATTCTTTGACATCATGTCTCGTGGTATTTCAAGAGATTCACTTGTTTTAATAGCCTCAATCGGTTTACCGGCTTGGATGGCGCCAAATAGTGGAATATTGAAACCCATAAAAGCGCTAGATTCATCAACTTCGATCGGCTTAAGTGAACGATAACCGGTTTCGCCGCTAGCTAAGTAGCCTTTGATTTTTAGGTTGTCGACATGTTCAGCAACTGTTGCTACCGACGAAAACCCGAAGTGATCGGCAATCTCCCTATAGCTAGGCGCATATCCATTAACTTCAAGATACTTATCAATAAAATCCAATATTTGTTTTTGTTTTGGTGTTAGCATAATACTACCGTAACGAACAAATACCGAACGTGTCAAGACCGTACTTTTCTAAACACGTTTTGTAAACGGGTTTATGTGCGTTATTTCTGGAACGAATTTTCGTTTATCTCGTCCGTCAGGCAGATTGAATATCCGTTGGCG
>JANLIQ010000006.1 GCA_024654065.1 Candidatus Berkelbacteria bacterium
TTCTGGCACGGCGACAATCTCTGTATTGATTGCGTTGTAACTACGGTAACTTATTAATTAGCTATCCACTCTGATTTCGGTAACCTTATTTATTAGCTAAGAGGATACCCTTGACTATTCAGGTAATATGAGGTATAGTTCGGTAAGTATTTTAACAAGTAATTGAGGTGAGCTTTCTCGGAACAAATTTTGCTCCTGGGAAGCTCATCTTGACCACAAGAGACAGCTCGCCACTCAGCGACACTGAGTCGATGTCCGAAATTCCAATGGAGGAAATGCAGCAATGCGTAAAGTTGTTGTCAGCGGGTCGACTATCAATAGCGGCCAACTCGTAGATCTCCTTCGAAAGGCAGTACAGGGTGGTCCGGTTACCTTCGAAAACTTCCAGTACTACCTAGAGGACCCCAACCGGTTTGCCGCCCCGGAACAGACGTCGCTCGATCGAGCAATCAGGCTCTTAGGGGTCGAGAAGGTCGTCACCGCCCAGCAGTGGGGAGAGGTCTGGGGTCGCGAAGTCGTCGAGACCGAAGCGGGTGTCCTCAAGTTCAACCAGGGCGTCCTGCAGAGCGCAGCCGATACCAACAAGGCCGGCTTCACGGACTTCCGGATCGTCTACTACGGTGGCACCTCGCTACGCGAGGGACACCAGATCTTCGGAACCGACAAGAGCGTCCAACCTTGCTATTGGAAGGACAGCACTTGGTGGCTCGGTTCGGAGAACGACTGGGCGACGCATCAGCCCAAAACCGGCTACTATCTCCTCGACTACAAGCTCCGCTTCCGAAACATGAAGTGGCAGTCCCAGGAAAACGAGATAGCCAAGCTTGGCAACGGCTACAGCCGTGCTCACGAAACCGTCGTGACCGAGGGAGCTTTCAGCTTCTACAAGGTCCACAACGGCGAGCGCCTGCTTGAGAAGGAATACCACTGGGGCCGATCATCGGACTCCGATGGCTACCGCGTCCGCGTTGGCTTCTTCCTTGCCGATGGCTGGGACGTCAGCGGGCTCCAGCCCGGCTTCTCGCGCGACTACTTGGGTGTCGTTGTCGCTCGGAACTAACGAACCTTGGACATTGGCTCTTGAGCCTTTTGTCCCCCTTGAACTCCCGGCGGTTTACCGTCCGGGAGTTTTCCATACCCTAGCGCGTAGCGCTCGACGCAAATTTTTATTACTCAGTCCTGTACGCACAAACAACTAACGGATATAATACGACCGTCTTGCTAGTGCAGGCTCGGCTACGGTTGAGCCTCGCGAGGCACTCGTCTTTGTATTCGCCAGAATGCCAAAGTCTAAGGGCTTGGCAGCGTGCGAGAAAGATTTGAGAGAAAGTTCTTGCCTGTTTTTGGTGGAGATGTTTCTACACTACTCCCGAATAAAATTCAGAAAGAAGAGTCCATAAGCCTTGTGGCAGTAACGCTCACCTTTCAGTGATTACAGATGAAAACAGGCAAACTATCGGACTCCGATGGCAACCGCGTCAACGTTGGCAACTTCAATGCCAATGGCTGGAACGTCAACAGGAACCAGCCCGACAACTCGAACGACAACTTGGGTGTCGTTGTCGCTCGGCACTATCTCTCAAACTTAGAAGGAGGGGATCAAAGCGGCTCGGAACCGGAATAAGTCGGGGGGGGTGACTTTAGTAGCTTTCAGCCACCCTCCCAACATCCGACCAACTTCGTCGATCAGCTTTTCCAACATGACGTATTTCTTTGGATCGATGACTTTCAGATCCTTAGTTAAGCGGAGGAGAATCCGCAACGTGTTGAGCTGAACGCTGGCACTCTCGAGCGTCGCTAACTTCTCCGTTTTTTCTTGCTGGCTGGCCAGGATGATCGATTGGAGCAAATCTAATACTAGGTTCTCACAGCGTTGCCAGACTGTGTGACGGTCTTGTTTGGCGACATGATCGCGACAACTATAGAACGCTTTATAGAGGTCGTACGACTTTTGAAAGATAGGTAATCCAAGTGATTCCATTTCGAGCGCTAGTGAGAAAGAAGAATTAGTAACTTCATACTATGAAAATATACAAAAATATTTACAAATCAACTTCCAGTTGCTCAAAATCCTAAGATGAAAATCTATTCAGGATTATTTGAGTCAATCATCTCGGTCGAAAACCTCTTTTTAGCATGGGAGAAATTTCGTAAAGGTAAGCGCAATCGGAAAGACGTTCAAGAATTTGAGTGGTTACTCGAACCGAATATTTTCCAGCTTCACCGTGATCTTAAGAACCGCCGTTATAAACACGGCAATTATCATACTTTTTATATTCAAGATCCCAAGCAGCGGTTAATTAGCAAAGCCGCAGTTCGTGATCGCATCGTTCACCAAGCAATTTTCAATATTCTCAACCCAATCTTTGAAGCTGGTTTTATCCCCACTTCCTTCTCGTGTCGGATTGGCAAAGGTACTCATCGAGGAGTCTTGGCAGTCGACAAGATGATTCGACAGGTGAGCCGCAATTACACCCAACCTGGCTATGTTCTTAAATGTGATATTAAAAAATTCTTTCGGAGCGTTGATCACCAAACAATTATTCAGACCTTCGCCAGGCGGATTAAAGACGAAGATACCATTTGGTTACTGGGAAGGGTTGTTGAGAGCTTCCCAGACGGGATGCCGATCGGCAACCTGACCAGCCAGCTTTTTGCCAATATCTACATGAACGAGTTTGATCAATTCGTGAAACAAACGCTTGGCGTCAAGAATTACGCTCGCTATACCGATGACTTTATTGTTGTTGCTCAGGAAAAAACGTATTTATCTAACTTACTTGAGCCGGTAAAGGAGTTTCTGCACCAGAACCTCTCGCTTGAGTTACACCAGAACAAAGTATCAATTCGAAAGTACCAACAAGGCGCCGACTTTTTGGGCTACGTGATCCTGCCACATCGCCGTCAGCTTAGGACGAAAACGAAGCATCGAGTTCTAAAGAATATTGACCAGCGGCTCAGAGAATATAAAGAGGGGTTAATTAGTAGATATGTACTTAGCCAGTCACTTGCCTCTTATCGTAGTGTTTTACAACATGCCGATACTTATAAGCTAACAAAGAAGATTCAGTCTCGGATTACCACCGCGCTTACAGAACTGTGACATACGTTAAATCTTTAAAGTCCTCGACTGTTAAGATTGGGGGAGCGGCCGGTACGGCAGGGGCTGGGCAGATGCGCTACACTACGAGCATGTTAATATTCATCCACGGGACGGACTCGTTTCTGGCGCGGGACGCAATCAGTAAACTTAAAGCCAAATACTTAGAGAAGAATCCTGACGGGGTAGAGCTGATCGAAATCGACGCAACAGAACCAATGCGTAATTGGGCCGACCTAAAAGCCTCGCCGCTTTTCGCAACTTCTCGATTAATTATTGTTAAACAAGCCGGAGAGCTACTGGTAGACGAACAAAACAATTTGGCCTCAATGCTCATCGATCTGCCGTCTAGCTCTGTAGTTGTATTATGGGACGGAAAACCACTCAAAGCTAAAAGTTCTCTATCTATTCAGGTAGATAAGGCGACTAAAATTATCAACGCGGAGCCTCTTATGGGACCGGCGCTAAGAAATTGGATTAAAACTCAGGCTACGGAATTGGGTTTTGAAGTTACTCCAGAGTTAATCAACGAGCTAGTCGATCAATACGGTTCAGATCTTTGGGGTATCCAAACAGATCTTAAAACCAGGCAAGGCTCCTCTAGCATCTCTTCCTGGGGACGAGCACAAACAGAAAAACCTTTTGCCCTCTTTGATTATGTTAGAGGTCAGAGATGGTCAGATTTAAGAAAGCATCTTATCCTTAGTCATCAGCGCGGTGAGGCAGTGGAAATGACAATAGGCTCCCTAGCCGCTGCAGTCCGCAAGAGTGTTTCCGACCCAACCCTTAAACGGAAAATGACCGAAACTCTCTCGGAAATAGATATTGCTCTCAAGACTGGACTCATCGAATCTGGCGACGCTGTTGCTTTGCTAGCCTGCTACCTCCCCGATGGACAACATCGGGTACAATGGGAAGTAGCATGGGAATCTTTAACCTAATCGGACAGCTCGTCCGGAGCTCTGGGTTGTACGGGAAGTCATTACTATTCTTTTTGGTAGTGGCCAGTTTTGGGAGTTGGCTGTTCTTTATGGGCCCGCTCAATGCAACAGAAGTTCCCAATAACAGTCAGTCTGATAGCAATCCCAACGGTTACGACATTACACTAACCCTAGCCCCTAGTGGCGATCTCTACTCCCAGAATGCCAAACTCCAGACTGACAAAAATATTACCGATAGGCTTTACCAGATCCGTTACCAAGTTCTTAATAAACCTGATAAATTCATAGATTCACTAACGATAGCTGTTACTCTACCAAAACCAATTACGGAAGACTTGCTGGGCAGCAGATTCAGAAATAACGGTGGAGCCGAAACAGCAACCTCACAGCTACTGGACTCACAAACCGTAGTCTATACAGCCCTACAGATTAGTCCCGAAGCCCAACTCGTAATAGAGCTAGAAGTGCCAAAATCTTACTTAACTAGTACCGCTTTAACGGTACTAAAAGAAAGAATTAATAGCTGGTCTCCTGTAGTCTGGCTAAGTATCTCAATTGCCCTACCGTTACTAACACTTCTAATACTCTTCATAGCTTGGCTATCTAAAAACCGTCGAGTACCTTTAGGCCCAAGCAAACAAATAGATCAACAACCGAGCCGTCTAACACCGGCAATGCTGGGGATACTATTAAACGGTCGTCTTTCGAGCCGTGAACTAGCAGCAACACTATTAGACCTAGCTCGAAGAGGACACTTAGTTATCCGCCAAGTTGGTCGGGATGATTTTCGTTTCACACGTCACGGCGCATCGGACCATCTTGAGAAGTTTGAGTCCCAGCTATTAGAGCAAATATTTGGTCCATCAAGCGACAAAGCTACCTCAGAAGAAGTCTCCTTTGCACTAGCCCAAGAGTTATTTAGCAAACGTGTCAGTGAGGCATTCCTCTCCGCCTACCAACAGGTAAACGACCTTGGATTCTTTTATACAAACCCACTTCGTCTTCATCGTAGATACCAAGTAACTGGTATCGCATTATTTACATGCGGATTAATAGG
>JANLIQ010000009.1 GCA_024654065.1 Candidatus Berkelbacteria bacterium
GAGACCGATACACTCATCCAGCTTTGTCTCGAGAGCTACGAGACTGGCGTAATAGAAACCCAGTACTTGATGAGGCTCTTTAAGGATTAAGTCCTCGTAGTAGACGACTACTTCTCGGCAAGTCTCACAGTACTTAACCTTGGAGCGGGAATGTCCGAGCTCTATGATCAGGGATAGCTTTTCAGGAGGGCATCCCCTCTCACAGCAGAAACAAATCGACGACATGTTGAGGTCCTCCGTGAACG
Organism: Candidatus Berkelbacteria bacterium; assembly: GCA_024654065.1. Lineage (GTDB taxonomy): Bacteria > Patescibacteriota > UBA1384 > 2-12-FULL-50-11 > 2-12-FULL-50-11 > JANLIQ01. The sequence goes on from JANLIQ010000009.1 coordinate 246, forward strand.
CGACGTCTAAAAGCATACAATTTGTCGGTCATGATGTCAATTAGTTCGGTCCAGTACAACAAACACTTTTTGGCCTATCGCTCCCCTTGACTCTAGAGTTAAAAATTGAGAAAATAGCTCTAATGTCTGCCCCATTAACTTGGGAAAATCAGTCAACATATTTAATCAATGAAAGCTATTCTTGGCCACAAAGTGGGAATGACCCAGCTTTGGGACGACAAAGGTCGTTTAATTTCGGGTACGGTGATTTTGGCCGAAGACAATGACATTCTAAGCAAGACTGACAGCCAGACTACAATTGGTGTTGCTACAACAGGAAAGACAAACAACGCTCAGCAAAAAATGGCTGAGCTTCTTGGTTCTAAGAAGGGTATTTGGCTGAAGGTTTTGCCAGAAAAGCTCGAGGGTACGAAACTGACAGTCGAACAATTCGAAATTGGTGAAAAAGTTAGTGTCACCGGAGTTACAAGAGGTAAAGGTTTCGCAGGCGGTGTTAAAAGACACGGTTTTGCTGGTTGGCCGGCTAGCCATGGCCATTCGCACCAACGACGTCCCGGTTCAATCGGCGCTCAAAGACCACAACGTGTCGTTAAAGGGCAGAAAATGGCAGGACATATGGGCGTTGAGCAGTTTACGAGTCGCGGCAGCACGGTTTTGTTTATTGATAACACAAATAAAACATTGGTTGTTTCCGGAGCGGTACCCGGTCCAAGAAAGGGCCGAGTTTTTGTTAAGAGCCAGGTAAATAACTCGAAAGTAAGCAATGGTTAACAAGATTTTAATTAAGCAAGCAGTATTGGCGATGCAGGCCAATCAAAGACAGTCAACCTCCCACACTAAAACCCGTGGTGAAGTTTCCGGTGGCGGTAAAAAACCATGGAAACAAAAAGGTACAGGTAGGGCTCGAGTTGGTTCCTCTCGCTCACCAATTTGGGTTGGTGGTGGTGTTACCTTCGGGCCAAGCAACAAACAGAATTTCAAACAAGTCCTGCCTAAAAGAATGGCGAAAATTGCCAAAGAGCAACTCTGGCAGCTTTTCAAGATCGAAAACAGAGTCCTTAGTGTTCCTAAATTGCATTTAGCTGAGCCGAAAACGAAACTCGCGGTAAAAATGCTTTCTGAGGTAAATCCTAAGGGTAAGACCTTACTAGTAACCAAGAGTATTGAGCCGGAACTCATTTTGGCAATATCTAACATTCCCAATACTGACGTCAAACCACTGGATCAAGTTTCTATCTTAGATCTAGCCTTCTATAAAACTTTAGTGATGGAAAAGGATTGTTTTGACCAGATTTACGGAAAGTCTTCTCTCGCGAAAAAGAGCACTAAAGCTACCGCAAAAAAGGAAATTACTGAGGTAGTCTCATGAGTTTAATTATCTCCCCCATTTTAACCGAGAAGGCGGCACTTGGTATGGATAGAGGCCTTTACGTCATGACTGTTGACAGAGGCGCTACCAAAAACTCCATTACAACGGAGATGAAAAAACTGTTTGATCTTGACGTTCTTTCGGTGAGAATAGTTAACCTGCCCGCTAAACGAGTTAAGTTTAAACGTTTGCCAGGAGTTCAGACGGCGCGTCGTAAAGCTTATGTGCAGTTAAGGCAGGGTCAGAAACTGCCTGGCTTTGAGCTGCCGAAGCAAAAGGAAGATAAGAGCTCAAAAGAGCCGGCTAAGGAGAATGAGTAATGCCACGATTAATTAAACCAACAACGCCAGCTCAGCGCAAAAAAAGCTTCGGTGATTTTGAAACGCTAACAAAAAAACGTCCTGAACGTTCGCTTACTGTCGCACTGCAATCACATGCTGGACGAGACAAGCATGGGCGCATTTCAATCTGGCATCGTGGGGGCGGGGCCAAACGCCTTTATCGCTTGATAGACTTTAAGTTCCTGCCCTTTGAAGGGGCGGCTAGAGTAGAGGCATTAGAATACGACCCAAACCGTTCATCTTTCATTGCGCTACTTGAAATGCCGGATAAAACGAAGAAGTATATTTTAGCTGCTGACAAGATGAAGGTTGGTCAGAGCGTAACTTCCGGTGAATCCAAAAGAATAACTCTCGGATCAAGGGCTAAGTTGGCCGACATTGGAGTTGGTGTTGATATTCACAATATCGAGCTTCAACCAGGCCACGGCGGACAAGTTGTTCGTTCTGCTGGAGGATCGGCAACAGTCACTGCTAAAGAAGGTAAATACGCCTACATTAAGATGCCTTCTTCAGAAATCCGTAAAATCTTGCTAGAATGTTACGCATCGGTTGGTAATGTTTCTAATACCACCCACAATCGCATTCGAATCGCCAAAGCTGGCCGAACTCGACACATGGGTATCCGTCCAACAGTTCGCGGTAAAGCCATGAACCCTGTTTCTCACCCACACGGGGGCGGAGAAGGTGTTAACCCGATCGGATTAAAGCATCCAAAAACACCTTGGGGTAAGCCAGCGTTAGGATACAGAACACGCCGAAATAAAAGAACCACCAAGTTCATCTTGCAACGGAGAACAAAGAGATAACAAATGTCACGATCAATTAAAAAAGGTCCTTATATAGACCTGAAGTTAATGGAGAAAGTTAAAAAAATGGCCGATGCCGGGACTAAGTCTGTGATCAAAACTTGGTCGCGACATTCAACAATCTTCCCAGAAATGGTAGGCTTCACTTTCGCCGTTCATAACGGACGCAAACATATAAACGTAGTAGTTTTTGAAGAGATGGTTGGACATAAACTTGGTGAATTCTCTCCAACTCGAACTTTCAAAGGTCACGGCGGTAAGATGGCCAAGGAACAGGCTGCCGATAAGTCTAAAACGGTAACTAAGGCACAGTAATGATAAAAGTTCGATTAAATTACGTTCGTCATTCTGCTCGCAAGCTTCGACCCGTTTTGTCGGTTTTTGTTGGCCAAGCATTAGAGTCCGCCATTGATAAGACATCAATCATGGCCCAGGATTCAGCCCAGATGCTTCATAAAACCCTTAAGATGGCTCGTGCCGCAGCCCAAGAAAAAGAGTTCTCTGCTAACGATATGATTGTGTCCCAAGCTTATGCCACAGAAGGCCCGCGTATAAAGCGTAGTCGTGCCAACGCTCGAGGCCGAACCAATCGCTACATAAAGCACTTGGCGCACATAACGGTAATGTTAGTAGAACGAAAAGACAAAGAATCTACATCTAGTACACCAGTTATCAGCAAGGGTAAGGTAGAGACTAAAGTCAGAAGTAAAAAGGATAAAAACTAATGGGTCATAAAATAAATCCTCACAGCAACAGAATGTCCATTACTTCGGCTTGGCAGAGTCGTTGGTTTGGTGGTAATAAGTTTAAAGAATACCTAGTATCTGATATTAAGATTCGTGACTATATTCAAAAGAAATTGAACAATGCGGGCGTCAAGTCTGTGACGATCATTCGTTCACGAGACAAACTTGCAATTGAAGTTATAACAAGTAAGCCGGGGTTGGTTATTGGGCGTGGAGGCCAGGGGATTACCGACTTGAAGGCCCAAGTCCAGAAGCTATTTTATCCAGCTGGGATACCTGCAATACGGATAGATATCGTTGAAGATCGAAACCCTGAGCTTTCAGCGGAACTAGTGGCTCAGAATATAGGTAATCAAATCGAGCGTAGAATTCCTTATCGTAGAGCTTGCAAACAGGCTCTTGAGAAAACTATGGCTAAGAATGCAAAAGGAATCAAAATTATCGTTTCAGGCCGTTTAAATGGAGCTGAAATTGCTCGAACAGAGAAGTTTCAAACCGGCTCTATTCCGCTTTCCCGTTTTAATATCAACATCGATCACGCTGTTTATCATGCTAAGACAACCTACGGCGTAACTGGCGTAAAAGTTTGGGTGAATCTGGGCCCTCATCAAATAATTGAGGAGGAGAAGTAAGATGCTGCTTCCAAAGAAACTCAAACATCGAAAAGTTTTTAAAGGAACTTACGCTGGTCCAGCTACTAGAGGAACCGAACTTGAGTTTGGAGATTTCGGTCTAAAAACAATTGAACGTGGTTGGTTAAGCTCAAGACAGATAGAGTCCGCTCGCCGAGCAATGACTCGCTACATCAAACGTGGCGGTAAGATCTGGATACGAATCTTTCCTCATAAACCTGTCACTGCCAAACCCGCAGAGGTTGGCATGGGTGGTGGCAAGGGAGGCTTGGATCATTTTGTTGCTGTCGTTAAACCCGGAACAATTCTATTTGAGATGTCGGGGGTAGAGGAGTCTATTGCTGATGAAGCAATGAGATTAGCGGCCCATAAGCTACCTTTAAAGACTAAGTTCATTAAGAATCTCAAAATATAATGAAGAAGACAGAAACCTTAGATAAGGCACGCCGATCGACTATCAACGAGATCTCTGCTAAAATAACCGAGAACCGAAAACAACTCTTTACCCTAAATCAAGAGATGATTTTAGGTAAACTGAAGAACGTTTCTCAGATCGGTCAGATTAAACGAGAAATTGCTCGACTTTCAACGGTTTTAGACGAAAAAGTAAGCGAAACAGTAAGGTAGGAATAATGCAAAAGTATTTAACTGGAGTTGTGGTGACAAATACGGCCAAGGACACGGCCGTTGTTGAGGTGGTCACGTGGAAAACGCACCGTATCTTTAAGAAGCGCTACAAGAGAACGGGTCGTTATTTAGTTCATAACCCAGGTAATCTCATAGAAGTCGGTGCTAAGGTAGAAATTATCCCAACCAGACCTATCTCAAAAAGAAAGTTTTGGCGGATCCAACCACTCAGCGAGAAGATTGCAACCAAAAAAGTATCTACGAGAAAACCAACAAAATTGGCTACCAAAAAGGGGAGTAAGTAGATGCTTCAACATCGATCGTACATGAAAGTTGCCGATAACTCTGGTGCCCGCGTGATCGGTTTGATTAAAGTTGTAAAACAGGGCAAGTTTGCAGCTGCTCAAATTGGTGATGTTGTAGTTGCCTCGGTCAAACTTGCAACACCGTTAGGTACGGTTAAGGCCCACGAAGTCATAAGAGCTGTTATTGTTCGTCAGACAAAACCAATCCGACGCAACGACGGCTCAAGTATTCGTTTTGACGATAACGCCGCTGTGGTCATTAATGACGACGGTACCCCACGGGGAACTCGTATTTTTGGTCCAGTTGCACGTGAGCTACGCGACCGTGGTTTTATGAAAATTATTTCTTTAGCGAAAGAAGTTCTATGAAGATAAGAAAAGGTGACAAAGTTTTGATTATTGCAGGTAAAAACCGTAACCAAGTTGGGACGGTTGAGTTAGTTTTGACTAAAAAGAACAAAGCTATTGTTTCTGGTTTGAACATGGTCAAGAAGCACCTGAAACGTTCTGCTAAGAACCCTCAGGGTGGGATTATCGATCAAGCGATGCCGTTAGCAATTTCAAACTTAATGATCATTGATCCATCAAATGACAAGCCCAGCAGAGTTGGATATGAAGTTAAAGGTGCAAAAAAGATCCGTGTTACTAAGTTAAGTAATCGCGACCTTTCTGCAAAACAGGAGCAACATGTCTAAGATAGACGTCAAAGAAAAAAGCACAAAGATTCGCGTTACTCTTTCTGAGTTACTAGGAATCAAAAATGTTAATGCCTTACCTAAACTTAAGAGTGTTAATTTGAATGTTGGATTAGGACAGAATAAGGGCAATAAAGATATGGTCACCTATATTGTTGGTGCGTTAGGTAAAATCACTGGCCAGAAACCGGTTATTACTCGTGCCAAGAAGGCTATCGCTGGATTTAAGATTCGCTCTGGAGATGAAGTTGGCGTTCGAGTTACTCTTAGAGGCAATAAAATGTATGACTTTATCGATCGGTTGATTAACGTCTCGTTACCACGTATTCGAGACTTTAAAGGTATCAATCCAAAATCTTTTGATCAAAGCGGTAATCTAACGATTGGATTCAAAGATCAAGTTGCTTTCGTTGAGCTGGGTCATGATGGGTTAGATAAGCCATTCGGAGTTGAAGTAACATTCACAATATCTAATTCAAATCCAAGCTCGTCAGCACAATTTCTTAAAGAGCTTGGTTTTCCCATGAAAGTCAGCTAAGATTAACAGGTTAATATGGCAAGTAAACGTTTTATGATAGGCAAAGTAGAGAAATACAAAGTCCGAGAAGTTAATCGGTGCGCTTTGTGTGGTCGTAATCGCAGCTACTTGCGAAAATTTGGTATCTGTCGGATCTGTTTTCGTGAAAGAGCCTCAATAGGACAGATCCCAGGAGTCAGAAAGGCGAGCTGGTAATGTATAACGATACGATCTCCGACTTTTTGACCCGTCTTCGTAACGCCAGCATGGCAGGAAAGTTAGAAGTACCTGTTCGACCAAGCAAAACGGTTTTAGACATTGCGGGTATCCTAAAAAACGAAGGATTCATTGCCTCAATAAAAACTGATGACAATAAATTAACGGTGAGTTTAGACAAAGACTGGCCGATGACTCATATAAAACGTCTAAGTAAGCCAGGAGTTCGCCTTTATGTTAAATCTGACAAGATTCCACGTCCCCGTGGCGGTACTGGTATTGTTATCCTTTCAACTCCTAAAGGTCACTTAACGGGAAGTCAGGCACGCAAACAGAAAGTTGGCGGCGAATTAGTTTGTGAGGTTTGGTAATGTCGCGTATAGGACTTCAACCAATTACATTACCGGATGGCGTCTCTTTGGTTCGTGAGGGACGTGTCTTAACACTATCTGGCTCAAAGGGACAGCTTTTCCTTCTCTTGCCAGAAGGAGTAGAAGTTGCCCAAAAAGACAAGAGTCTCCTAGTTTCTAGAGTAAGCGACGAGCGTCAACATCGTGCCCTTCACGGCACAATCCGTAGTCTGCTGGCAAATATTGTAACGGGAATTACAGATGGATTTGTGAAGAAGCTTGAGCTAGTTGGTATCGGCTACCGTGCAGCTATCGAAGAAGGCGAGTTGGTGCTTCTGGTTGGTTTTACTCACCCAGTAAAAATGAGTATTCCCGAAGGCTTGGAGGTAAAAATCGAAAAGAATGTCATTACAATCTCAGGAATAGATCGCCAGCGAGTAGGTCAATTTGCCGCAGTTATCCGTGACGTTCGACCACCAGAGCCGTATAAAGGCAAAGGAATCCGTTATGAAGGCGAAAAAGTTAGAATGAAGCAAGGTAAAGCTGTTAAGGCGGGGTCATAAAATGATTAGCAAAAGATCGAAGAAAAAATCCAGAATGATTGTAGTAGGAACTTCAGCTCGACCAAGACTGGCGGTTTTTCGAAGTCTAACTAATTTGAGCGCTCAGATAATCGATGACTCCACCGGGAAGACATTAGCTTCGGCTAGCTCAAATAAAGAGAAGGGTAATCGGACAGAAAAAGCAAAATTTGTCGGTAGCCAGATTGCTAAAAATGCCGCACAAGCTAAAATTAAATCTGTTGTGTTTGACCGCGGAGGTTTTGTCTACCAGGGCGTTGTCCAGATTCTTGCTGACGAAGCCCGAAAGGGAGGACTAGAATTTTAAAGATGATTAAAGCGATACCAAAAGAAGTTCAAGAAATTGTGGAAGAGTTTATTCCAGATTCCGTTGAGATGTCGGAAAACGTCGTCTCGATTGATAGAATCTCTCGGACGGTTAAAGGTGGTAGACGAATTCGTTTTCGCGCCATTGTAGTAGTTGGAAACCGCAACGGAAGCGTTGGTGTTGGAACTGGTAAGGCTGCTGATGTTCAGGGCGCAATTGCTAAGGCGAAACATGCTGCTGAAAGAACCATGATCGAAGTCCCGATAGTTAACGGGACTATTAGTCATCCAGTCATGGAAGTTTACGGGACAAGCCGCGTTATTTTAAAACCTGCTCCACAAGGACACTCCGTTATAGCCGGTGGATCAGTTCGAGCTGTCGTTGAGCTTTCTGGAATCTCAAACATTGTTAGTAAGTCCATTGGAAGCGCTAACGCCTTAAACAACGCAATGGCTACTTACCATGCTTTAAAGAAACTTTCTTTGGAAAAAGGCCGAAAGGGAGACGCCTAAAATGAATATCTCTGCTTTATTTACTGGAATTCGTAATACTAAAAAACAACGCGTTGGACGAGGTATTGCGGGTAGCGGCGGTAAAACTGCTGGCCGTGGTACTAAAGGTCAAAATGCTCGTAGTGGCTCAGGACGAAAAGTCCAGGAGTGGTTTGAAGGTGGTCAGACTCCTTTGTACCGAAAACAAGCTAAGAAACGTGGATTTAACCACAAAGTAACAAAAGATATCGCTATTACTACCGATGTGATAAACCATCATTTCAAAGAAGGCGAAACTGTCACAGCGCAATCCATCATTGAGCATGGCATTGTTCGGAAATTGAAACCTGGTCAGCAGATTAAAATCATAAAACGTTCCGCTCTAAAAACAGGAATCAAATTCAGTGAAGTTAAATTGTCCACTTCGTTAGGAGAGTAATGCTTGGTGCACTACAGCAGATCTGGAAGAGTAAAGATCTCCGCACCAAGATTCTCATAAGCTTAGCTTTACTGGCTTTTGTTCGTGTTATTGCCCACATTCCGTTACCGGGAATTGACCGAACTCAACTCGAAGGTTTCTTGGGACAGAGCCAAAATCAAGTATTTAGCGTTCTAAGCGTCTTCACGGGTGGCTCACTTGCCAACATCTCTATAGATTTAATGGGGGTAGGTCCGTATATCACCGCTTCGATTGTAGTTCAGCTTATGACCAAGATTCTTCCTGCATGGGAAGAGATAAACAAAGAGGGAACTTCTGGCAGGGAGAAGCTTAACCAGTACACCCGGTACTTAACTGTCCCCATGGCTTTCATCCAAGGGTATGGCACATTGATTCTACTCAAGAGCCAGAACATCTTAACTACTATATCTACAGGAGAGATTCTTATGATGCTGATGATAATAGTCGCAACAAGCATCTTCGTTATGTGGATAGGTGAGCTTATCTCAGAACGCGGCTTGGGCAATGGAATATCTTTGATAATCGCTCTTGGGATTATTGCGGGCCTGCCACAACAGTTTTTGAATACTGCTACCATCGCCCAGACAGGCAACGTATCTATGCTAATTGTCATTGCCCTCTTAGCAGTACTAACGATAGCGGTTATCGTAATTATGAATGACGCCGAACGTAAGGTCCCAATAACTTACCCTCGTAGGGTTGTTGCTCCATCAGCAGACTCGGGAGCAGATTCTTACCTACCTCTAAAAGTTAATACTGCTGGAGTCATCCCAATTATCTTTGCTCTTAGTTTTCTTACATTCCCAACCATTATTGCTAGATTCCTCTCAACGGCTCGCTCGGAATTCTTGCAGAAAGTCGCTACATCTGTGACAGCGTTTACCAGTAACGATCTATATTATGCAGTTAGCTATTTCGTCTTGGTTTTTGTATTTACCTTCTTCTACACTTATGTTGTCTTCCAGCCAAAGGAAATCTCAGAGAATCTACAGAAACAGGGGGGTTTCATACCAGGAATTAGACCGGGAACTGAAACTGCCGGATTTTTGAGCTATACAATCGGTAGATTAACATTCATCGGGGCAATTTTTCTGGCGTTAATAGCGATTTTGCCAAATATCATGAGTTCTACCACAGGAATTCAGACTTTGGTTATCGGTGGAACGAGTATTCTAATCGTTGTATCGGTTGTTATAGAGACTAGTCGTCAATTGTCGGGACAGCTTTCGATGCGCCGCTATGATACGATTACCTAATGCGGGTACCCCCAGCATTAGTACTAGTCACGGTTCTTATAATAGGCTTCCTTTTAAGTTCTAGTGTTTATTTTTATACCAAAAGTCGTCCCTCAACAAAGAGTAATTCCGACAAATCCACTTTTTCAGGGGACCTCCCACAGTTAACAGCAAGCGAATCTAGTAAGAAAGTTGACGAGCTGACCAAACCTGCTGATTCAAAAGGTCGTTTAAGTTATCCGAAGAATGTTTACACTGTCGAAACCAAAGAAACACTGTTTGGTATAGGAACAAAATTTGGTATCGATTGGAAATTGATTAAACTTGCAAACGGGATTACTAATGAAAATCTAATCCAAACAGGTTACACGCTCGTAATTCCAAGAGTGGAGCCCACAACAGATATGTATCGAGTCAACTTTAAAATAGACGAAGATAAAGCAAGTGCCCTAAATCGTGATCTTCATGACAAGAGTAGTGATCCATTATTTAATCCTTTGGAAGTAGCCAAGAAAGATGCTGTTCCGTATTTTGGCTTAACCGCAGAAGACGAGTTTACCTTACTCGAACAGGACGAAAGTAGTGGAACAGCGCTGGTTCAAGCTAAGAATACTAATGCATCAACTGTAGTGGGTTTGTACCAACCGAAAGAGAAAGGTAAAAAGGGTTTTTGGGCAGTACTTTACGTTGAGTTAAGGAACTAATGGGAAATAACTTAACTGTATTTGTTATGTTTGGACCACAGGGGTCAGGTAAGAGCACGCAGGTCGAGAGACTAGCGTCAAAGTTAAATTTAAAAGTTTTTGAAGCAGGTGAGGCCCTTCGAACTCGTTCCCAGATTGATGAGAATATCCACCTGCAGCTTAAACAAGGAATCCTGGTTGCTGACGAAACAATGCGTGAGATAATCGAAGAGTTCATTTCTGATAATACAACTAAAACAGGCTATGTGTTTGATGGCTATCCACGGAACGTAAATCAATTCGAAGGATTTATGTCTCTTGTAACGAAATATCACTGGGAGGTAGTGGGAATCTTTATAAATCTTTCAGATGAATCGGCTAAAAAGCGTCTCTCAACACGGTTCCAAATAATCGATGGCCAGAAAGTTTTCCGCGAAGACGACAAACCTGAAATTGTCCAAAACAGACTAGATACATTCAAACGAGAGACCCTACCGCTTAAAGCAAAGTTTTTGGAAGTATATAATTTGCTTGAAATAGACGGGGAGCCACCCGTAGACACTGTTACTTCCGAGATATCCGAGGCCGTTGATCGATTCCTTAATGACGCAAATAAATAAAGACTTGGCTGAAGCTGGTAGAATCGCGGCTTTTACGCACCGAGAAGTAGCCGCACTAGCTATTCCTGGAGTCAATCTTTTAAATATTGAAAAGAAAGTTAATGAATTGATTATGGCCTCTGGCGCCAGTGCCGCTTTTCTAGGCTATAAAGGCTATCCATCTGCAAGTTGTTTATCTGTTAACTCTGCTGTGGTCCATGCAATCCCGCAAAACTACGTATTAAAATCCGGGGACGTACTCTCTGTTGATCTCGGGGTCGAAAAGAATGGCTGGATTGTCGATACCGCTTGGTCGCATGCCGTTGGTTTAGTAACTCCCAGGGTCTCCGAACTACTTTCCGTAACCAAGAGATCTCTTGATGAAGCGATAAAAATAGCTCGGATGGGTAATACAACTGGAGATATCGGTCATGTGGTCCAAACAATTGTAGAGAAGGCTGGATTTCACATAATTCGCGACCTGACTGGCCATGGGGTTGGTAAAGAGCTACAGATGCCGCCAACTATCCCAAATTACGGTCGCGCAGGAACTGGGGTAGAATTAAAAGAGGGGATGATCCTTGCTCTTGAACCTATAACAGCTATCCAGCCTGTTCATCTAACAGTAGAAAACGATAATTGGACTATCCGTGCCCACCCTGATGTAGTTTGCGCCCATTTTGAGCACACAATAGTAATTACTAAAACCGGCCCTGTCATCTTGACTAAAGCCGCTTAAATCAGGTAGAATAATCTAAGATGTCGGAAAAAGAAGGTGTAATTGCGTTAGATGGTCTCGTAGATGAGGCTCTGCCAAACACCCAGTATCGCGTCGCTCTCGATAACGGACAGACCGTTTTGGGCTACGTTTCCGGCCGAATGCGCAAACATCGAATCCGAATTCTCCCAGGAGATCGGGTAACTGTAGAGATGTCCCCTTATGACTTAACTAAGGGACGAATAACCAAGAGATTAACCTAAATCAAATAATAATGAAAGTACACGTAGGAGTTAAGAAGCGTTGCCAGAAGTGCAAAAATGTCCGCCGTAAGGGGGTACTTCGTAATATCTGTGAAAATCGCCGTCACAACCAAAGACAGGGATAATAATGCCACGAATTGCCGGAGTAAACATTCCTGACAGCAAAAGAGTAGAGATTGGACTGAGCTATGTCTATGGCTTAGGTGTTTCTAACTCACAAGAGCTACTCAAAAAACTAAAGATCGAGGGAAATCCCAAGTTTAGCGAGCTAACGGATGCACAGATCGATTTGGTTCGTAACCATATCGAGAAAGATATGACCGTTGAGGGAGATTTGAGACAGATGGTCCAGCAAAATATCCGGAGACTTAAGGATATTGCTAGCTATCGCGGTCACCGACACGCTCGAAATCTACCTGTGCACGGTCAACGAACAAAAACTAACGCCCGAACCAAGAGAGGCAAGAAAGTAACTGTTGGTTCTGGTCGCAAGAAGTCAGCTGAGAAAACATAAAAATAAATAATGACAAAAGTAACTAGATCAAAAAAGAAAGTCTTACCGATCGTTGACGAAGTTCTTGTCAGCGTTCACTCAACGTTCAATAACACCATAATTACTGCCAGCATTGTTGGCTCGGGAAATGTGATTGGGTGGACTTCTTCCGGTCAGGCAGGATTTAAAGGTGCTAAAAAAGGTACCCCTTACGCTGCCACTACTGCAATGAAGGTCTTACTAGATAAGATTGCCGAGTACCAACCTAAATCTATCCAGATTCGTGTCGTTGGTGCTGGTAACGGACGAGACGCAGCTTTGCGGGCTATTGCAGGCTCTGGATACAAGGTGACCTCAATTGCTGACGTTACACCGTTGCCACACAACGGAACCCGTGCCAAGAAAGCAAGGAGAGTCTAAATGTTACAGAAACAACAGCAACAACGCCGACGCAAAATTACTGAGTACGGCTACCAATTACAAGAAAAACAGAAGGCAAAGCAAGCCTACGGCTTGCGAGAGCGACAGTTTAGACTTTACTATGCTTCTGCTGCTAAAAACCGTTCTGAGACCGGTAACACTCTCCTGCAGACACTTGAATCCCGAATAGACAACGTGATTTTTCGTTCTGGTTTAGCAATTAGTCGACCACAAGCTCGACAGCTGGTCAGCCACCGACACTTTGCTCTTAACGGTAAACGGGTAAGTATTCCATCAATCTTGGTTACACCTGGTGATGTGATTACTCCAAATACCGCAAAAACAGTCCATTTTGAAGCTGAACGGGGTATTGCACCATGGCTAGATTTAAATAAGAAGAGCTTAACTATTACCGTTGAGCGACTGCCGAGTGCAGATGAGTTGCCGCTGGAATTTGATACTCAAAAGATTGTCCAGTTCTACTCAAGGTAAAGTGTTGAGTTTTAACGATAAAACTGGTAGAATATTTAAACAGCTGGAGGTAAAAAAATAAAAAATGTCACACAAATTATCTGAAGTTTCATTAATGCAAGTTAAAGAGGACCACGCCGATGGCGATATGGCCCGCTTTATCGTAGAACCGCTAAGTCCTGGATTCGGTTTAACGGTTGGGAACGCAATTCGACGTGTTTTGCTCTCGTCTCTACCGGGTGCAGCGATTACTTCGATTAGAATCGATGGGGTAGCTCATGAATTTTCAACAATCAAAGGAGTATCCGAAGATGTAGTTGACTTAATTCTTAACCTTAAACAGATCCGTTTTAAACTTGAATCTAGTGAGCCAATGGTAGTCGTGTTGGATGTAAAAGGTCCAAAAGTTGCGACAGCCGCTGATTTCAAATGCCCAACAGGCGTAAAAGTTATCAACAAAGATGCTAAGGTTGCTGAGCTGGTTACGGGTGGTAAACTCTTACTAGAAGCAACTGTTGAGAAAGGACGAGGTTACTTACCAACAGAACAGCGCAAGGAAGAGAAGCTTCCGATCGGTGTAATTGCAATTGACGCAGCTTTTGCTCCTATTAAACGCGTAAACTTCGAAGTTGAGAATACTCGTGTCGGCAAAATGACTAACTTCGACAAACTGATACTTGAAATTGAAACTGATGGTTCGATTACACCACAGGATGCCTTTGAAAAATCTGCAGACATTCTCGTTGATCACTTCTCAGTTCTTGCAGGAGCTGCCACTGACGCTCCAGTAGCCGAACCAGTTGTTGCTAATGACGAAAAGGCGGAAGATGACGTTACTTTAGCTTCTGACAAGCCTAAGGCTAAAAAAACCGTTACTAAGGCAAAAACAACCAAAACTAAACCGGTTAAGAAAGGTTAAGGATGTGGCGGGTATTGCGCGCACAGTCGGATTTTTCCAACACCACGCTGCGCAATCAGCTAACTTCCTTGGTTCTATATGAAGCAATTGTGACCGGTCGTCTAATGGGTAAACAGCTAGTTTCTTTTGCAGACAAATTTTTTCACAAAGTAAAATCTGCGGATCTCACAGCCCACAAGTTTGCTCATTCCGTGCTTTTGGATAAAAACGCGGTTAAAAAAGTCTTTGAAGAGATTTTGCCTCGTTACGAAGCAAGCTCCACCAATTACGTTCGAGCGATTAATGCCGCTCCGCGAAGAGGGGATAATGCCAAGCAGTTAGCAGTTATGTTAATAAAAGAATCTAAAATAGAGTCCGCAAAAGCAGCCCCTGCTCCTAAGATCGCCAAAGAGACTGCAACAACGAGGAAGGCCAAATAATGAGTACTGTAATAACTCGAGCTACTCACAAAATTGATGCTTCTGGCCGTATTCTTGGTCGTTTAGCAACCGAGATCGCAACGATACTTCGTGGTAAAAATAAAACTGGTTTTACACTACATCAAGATCACGGAGACTCTGTTGTCGTTTCCAATGCTAATAAAATAGTAGTTACTGGCAATAAACTATCACAGAAGATGTATTACACCCATTCTGGTTACCCAGGTGCTTTGAAGGGAAAACCTTTGTCTGAAATGCTCGAAACCAAACCAGAACGCGTTATTATGCTAGCTGTGCGAGATATGCTCCCAGACAATCGTTTGCGACAGCATTGGCTAAAGCGCTTAACTTTTGAGAAAAATGCCTAAATTAGCCGTTGCTGCATGGTTCAAGGGAGTAGGCCGACGTAAGAGCGCCGTTGCGCAAGTACGTTTAGTTAAAGGTTCCGGGAAGTTGATTGTAAATGACAGAGAGATCGACCTTCCGCTTAAACTGAAACACGTTTTTGAATTAGTTGATCGCTTCGGTCAGTTTGATGTTTCTGTTATTGCACGAGGCGGGGGAATGCAGGGTCAAGTTGATGCTATTGTACTTGGCGTTGCCCGTGCTTTGATCGAGATTAACCCAGATTGGAAGTCTACTCTTCGAAAGGGTGGCTATCTTACTCGTGACGCCCGTATTAAAGAACGTAAGAAACCAGGCTTGAAGAAAGCCCGTAAAGCTCCTCAGTGGGCAAAGAGATAATCCTCGTAGTTCAACACCAAGTACTCTTTGGTACCGTAGCAAAACACTAACATCGTAATTACAGTTTCAGCTTAAGACAAGACCGCTGGCGAACCAGCGGTCTTTTGGAAGTCAGCGTTTCAACTAGCGAAGCAAGGTCTTGAACTGATCGAGCATGAACCTAGCTTCCTTGATGAGGTCGTCGATGGCTTCGTCGAAAGGGAAGTCATCGCCCCCATACTCGAAAGCGCGCTTACTCCTACCAGCCTCAACCCCACCGAAGGAGGTAGCATCGACGACCATGAAATTCATGTTGCCCGCCGGACAGTCGCAGCAGTGACCCGTAACTGTCAGATCGGCTTCGCTTGCTACGCCCAGCTGGGCTAACTCATGCTGGGTGATCTTGAGAGTTAAGTCGTGATGATTGTTCTTGTTGTTAACAGTGGTCTTAACGACCGAATCTTTATCTAGCATTCCGATTCCTCCCTGATGGCCAATCAAGTTGACTAGTGCATATTACAGAACAATCATTCTGATTTCAAGACTAACTATGTATATCAAACCGTTGGGAGTTTTACTGACTTCTGTTAATCTACCTTTATGTCGACATCTAATAAAGTTGATACTAGTTGTGGTTCACG
Organism: Candidatus Berkelbacteria bacterium; assembly: GCA_024654065.1. Lineage (GTDB taxonomy): Bacteria > Patescibacteriota > UBA1384 > 2-12-FULL-50-11 > 2-12-FULL-50-11 > JANLIQ01. The sequence goes on from JANLIQ010000009.1 coordinate 16,273, forward strand.
AAAATTAATAATTAGTGTTGTTGTCGGTGTTGGTCTGTTAGCTTTATTGCGTCTAATTGCCACACCAGAAGAAATAGTTAATAACCTAACCAATTGGTATGAACAGTACGGTTACTGGGTAATATTTATTTCAGCGCTAGTTGAGGGTATTTTTGTTGTCAACCTTTATTTCCCTGGTTCCACAGCGATCCTATTGGGAGGTGCGCTTTCTAGTCAGAATGAGTTATCGGCGATTCGACTAGTCATACTAATAATTCTTGGATTTTTTATTGCCTACATCTTCAACTACTTCCTTGGAAAATTCGGGCTGTATAGGTTGCTTCTACGATTTGGTTACAAAGACGCCATCGAGGGAACTCGTCAATCATTGATTCTCAAAGGACCAAAAATGATGCTAGTTTCCTTTTTTCACCCGAATGTTGGCTCGGTAGTTACAACGGGCGCAGGAATTATTAACATGCCCTTTAGGCAGTTTATGCTCTGGTGTTTCGTTTCCTTGGTAATCTGGGACACAATCTGGGGAATAGTAGTCTACACACTTAGCAGTCAAGTTATAAATCTGCTAGGAAGCTGGCTGGCGATTCCGTTCATGCTTATCTGGATTCTTTTGATTTATTTTATTCTTCGCCGTCATCCGACAAGAGTTTAGATTGGGATTTCAGCCTGATTCTGATATTCTGCTTCTATGGCAACGTTGATTGTAGATATCGAGACAGTTGGGGAGAACTGGGAAGAAATTGATGACGAAACCAGGAAACTACTTGTTGAGCGTGTCAAAAAACAACCAAATTACTCTGAGGAAACTGACCCGACAGCCATCGCCGAGGAGATGCTTGGATTGCAGCCATTTACAGGACGGATCGTTGTGATAGGCGCATACGACCTTACAAGTAAGAAATCTGTTGTTTGGTTCGATAACGAGGGCTCAAGCTCCGAGTCACTTGAAGAAGGGGACGACAAGTTCATTCCTGCTGGCGAGAAAGAGATGCTAGAAAAGTTTTGGGCTTTAGCAACCCGCTACACTCATTTCGTAACATATAGTGGCCGTTCGCTAGATATGCCTTTTTTACTACTTCGCTCAGCAATGCATGGTATTAAACCCACAAAAGATTTAATGAGGGCGCGTTATCTGTACCAGCAGTCTCCAGACGCTCAACATATTGATCTTTTCGAACAACTGTCTTTCTACGGTTCAGTCAGTCGACTAGGAGGGCTACACCTGGCTTGTAGGGCATTTGGTATTACGACACCCAAGGATGGTGAAATTGATGGTTCTAAAGTTGGGCAGTTTTTTAAAGAAAAAAAGTACTTAGATATTGCTCGGTATAACGCACGTGACTTATCTTCAACTGCTCAATTGTATGAGAAGTGGAGACAGTTCTTGAGCTTTTAGCTTGAAAATACCTTCCTAAACAGGGAAAATGCAGGAGTGAACAACAGATTAGAACAATTGAGTATTGCTTACAAAAAAGCTCTAGGAGCTATTCTTTTGAAGGAGTTTCCGCATTTAGCCTCGTTAACTGTAACTGATGTATTAATTGATCCTTCTGGGAAAACGGGACGTGTCTGGTTAGCTACGACCGAAGAGATCCTAAAGGAAGTTGAGCAGAGAAGGGGAGATATCCAAAGCCAACTAAAAAAACATGTCGTTACCAGATATACGCCAAAGATCAGTTTCGTCCTGGACGATAGATACTTAGATAGAATAGATAACCTATTTGACAAGATAGATCATGAAGACTAAAGCCTTACTCTTTGTTATTTTTACTGTTTGCTTATTTGCTCTTGGGGTTTTGGTAACAACTCTTTTTAATACGGCCCCATCTACAAATGATGCCGTTGCCATGTTTTACGCCTCACTATCTATCACACTTTTTGGATTATTTTTCTTTTTATTATTTGCTTTCACCAGAATTCAGACACATGTGGTTCCAGGACTAGCGGCTCTGAAGGTAATGTTACGGACGTCTTTAATTGTCGACATTCTTGCAGTTGCCTTACTAGCCCTGAAAGCAAACAATGTTCTAAATTGGGCGACTTCGATAGTATTGACAGTAGTAGCGGTAATAATTGGAGTTGTATTAAAGAGGCAAGTTAAACAATGACCGGACATCTTCACCCACTAACCATACTAACCGAGAAGATTTATGATTTTTTCCGGCCATACGGTTTTGAAATAGTAACCGGGCCAGAGATAGTCACCACAGAAGATAATTTCGATAGTCTTAATATCCCCCCGGACCACCCAGCACGGAAGGAGTTTGACACCTTCTACCTTAAAGATGGTCGAACATTACGGGCCCATATGACCGCGCTCTACTACCAGGCGATGAAAGAGCGTAAGCCTCCGGTTAGACTACTATTCCCGGGGAGATGTTTCCGTAACGAATCTACGGACTCTACTCATAACATGATCTTCCACCAGATGGACGTGCTGGTAATTGACGAGAAGACAAATCTTGGTAATTTGATCGCTACATTACAGGATTTAATGAAACGCCTAGTCGGACCAGATTTAGAATTCCGCATCCGTTCTAATTACTTTCCGTTTACTGAGCCTTCTATTGAGCTAGATATAAAGCGTCCAGGAGGAGATTGGCTAGAGATGCTTGGGGCAGGAATGGTAAATCCTAATGTAATAAAATACTACGGACTTGATCCCGAAAAATATCAAGGGTTGGCGGTAGGTATGGGTCTAGAAAGAATTCTTAACGTAGTCTGTGGCGTTGATGATATTCGCTACACCCTATCTGGGGATTATAGATACTTAGGGCAATTCTAATGAAATATAACTATCAACAATTTAAAGACTTGCTTCCAGAATTAGATTGGACGATAGGGGAGCTAGCAGAAAAGTTGTCTCTAGCAGGACATGAAGCAGAGGTTGTGGGTAAAGAGCAGCTTGATATTACAATAACTGCGAACCGTCATGATTGCCAAGATCTAAAGTACCTTGTTTTTGATTTAGCCGGTGTTTATGGTCTTAAGACAATTCCGAATTTGGTTGAATATGGTCACAAGGAAGTGATCTCAGTAACGGTAGAGCAAGTGAATCGAATACTGGGAACTAATATATCTATCGAAGAGTTAGGGAAGCTAGAACAACTAGGGTTTGAAGTTAAAGGGGGTTCGATTGCGCCGCCTGATTTCCGTGATGTTGAGACTGTCGCGGACGTAGCAGAAGAAGTTGTTCGACAGCTTGGTTACGACAAATTGAATATCCAACCCCTAGTAAAACAAGATGGAATTGAGTCTAGCGACTATCAGCATCTGCTTTCAACAAAGATTGCCTTAGCCAGCGTTGGTTTAATAGAGGTTGCAACTTCCTCATTTACTAAAGAGGGGGTAGTCGAAGTTAATGATCCTTTCTCACGAAATGAGCCATTCTTGCGTCCAAATCTGCAAACAGGTTTGCTTAAAACATTGGCCCGTAATCCGTATTTGAAACGAGCGGCCTTTTTTGAGATTGGTAACGTGTTCACACCCCGGGAAACTACAAAACTAGGAATAATTATTGCTGGGTACAAAGACGTTGGTACTTGGCAAGCTAGAATATCTCAGGCAATTGGAACAGCAGTCGGGTTTTCCGAGATCGGGCCTGCGATGGCGGAAAAGCTTGATGCTAAACAAGGTCGCTTAAACTATTTTGAGATTTCAATCGATAAACTTAAGCCAGTGCTCGTAGAACTGACTAAGTCTTTAGAGCTACCTTTGCCTAAGTTCAAATTAATTAGTAAATTTCCGCCACTTGTCAGAGACATTACTGTAGAAAACCCGGGAGAGGACACCGTAGATGAGCTAAAGAAGCTTGAAGATCTTTTATTTTTCAAAATTGTAGATGAGTATCAAGGACGTATTACGTATAGATTAATCTTTCAAAAGATGACTGGTAGTTACTCAGAAGCAGAGATTAAAGCAATCGACTCATCTCTCGAGAGTTTTCAGCAACACTAATTACAGGTAAACTAAAAGTATGCAGAGAATATTAAGCAACCAAGTAAATGATTTAGTCGGCAAGTCTGTGATGATGCAGGGTTGGGCTCAAACAGTTCGAGCCCATGCTAAGGTAGTTTTTATTGACTTACGAGATCGAACCGGATTAACCCAGTTGGTCATTACGGGCGAGCTGGTCGAACAAGCCAAAGGAATCACTAACGAATCTGTCATTACCATTAATGGGACCGTAACAGAGCGACCGCAATCGCTAATTAACGCCAACATTGCCTCCGGTAAAGTAGAGGTTCAGGTAAAAGAAGTCTCAGTAGAGACGGTAGCTGAACCACTTCCATTCCCGCTAACCGAAGAAAAAGTTTCAGAAGAGGTTAGGCTTAAATATCGTTATCTAGATATCCGTAGAAAAAAATTGTCAGATAATTTACGGGCTCGTTCCGCGGCCAATGAGTTTATACGTACGTTCCTACTTAAAAAAGATTTTGTTGAAGTAGAAACACCTTATATATCTAAATCTACTCCAGAAGGAGCACGTGACTATTTAGTGCCAAGCCGAATTGAACCAGGCAAATTTTACGCTCTGCCGCAATCGCCTCAGCAATATAAACAGCTTTTGATGGTTGCTGGGTTAGAGCGCTACTTCCAGATTGCTCGTTGTTTTCGTGACGAAGATTCACGAGGTGATCGGCAACCAGAATTCACTCAACTTGATTTAGAGATGTCCTTTACTAATCGTGACGAGGTAATGGAATTAATAGAGGATTTATTTACCTCGCTTGTTAAGAAATTATTCCCAGAAAAAGCCTTTACCTTCGATAGATTCCCTCGGCTGAAGTACGCCGACACGATAAAGGAGTATAACTCGGATAAACCAGACTTGCGTAAAGATAAAAGTAACGATGATGAGCTAGCCTTTGCATTTGTTGTTGATTTTCCGCTCTTTGAATGGAAAGAATCCGAAAAACGATATGACGCAACACATCACCCGTTCACTAGTCCAACCCCTGAATTCGAAGATAACTTTGAAAAGAAGCCCAAAGAAGCACTCTCATTACAGTACGATTTAGTGTTAAACGGTTCTGAGATTGCTGGCGGTAGTATCCGTATCCATAAGCCAGAAGTATTGGAGCGTGTGTTCTCTTTTATGGGTCACTCTAAAGAGGGGATACAGGCTAAGTTTGGCCACCTACTAGAAGCCTTCCGCTACGGCGTGCCGCCACACGGCGGTATTGCACCAGGACTAGACCGTTTGTACACAATCCTACTGAAAGAGGAGTCGATCCGAGACGTGATAGCGTTTCCAAAAACAGGGGATGGTCACGACTTGCTAATGAACGCGCCAAGCGATGTAGACGAAGCTCAGCTCAAAGAGTTAGGCCTTCAGCTCCGACCAAAAAAATAACATGCGGATCGCTGGTTTTGAAGATACCCGAAAAAGTCTTACCCCCAGATTAATAGGAATTGGTTTACTCTTGCTCGCGGTAGTTCTGATTGCTCCGAATTCTGATGGCTCCTTAGTAGCTAGCTCAACTTCAGAACAAGCTGGTCCTTTACTGTCTAAACAATTAGACACGACAAAGAGCTATGTAGACTTGACGCCTAAAGCTAAGAAGCCCCTAATTTATGCCAAGCAATATGTTTTATTAGATGCCACTAACGCCGAGATTATTGTTTCTCAAGGGGAAGATACTCCGGTACCGATAGCTTCAACGACCAAGATGGTTACTGCTCTTGTGGCCTTAGAGAAATTACCGCTTGACACGGTAGTGACCGTTTCCGATAAACCACCAAAAATCCAGGGTTCGAAAATTGGCTTACTTAGTGGTGAAAAAATATCTGTTCGAAGTTTAATCCAGGGGCTTTTAATATACTCTGGTAACGACGCCGCTTTCGCTTTAGCTGAAGCCTATGCAGACCGACCTGGTGACTACTTACAATTTGTTAAAGCAATGAACGATTTTGCTACATCTAACCACTTAGTTAACGATACCTATGGCTACCCTGCTGGTTT
>JANLIQ010000042.1 GCA_024654065.1 Candidatus Berkelbacteria bacterium
AATAAGGTTACCGCAGCTATCTTATGAAAGTTACAGCGTTGTCGCCTAAGTCCCAGGGCTTACTGCTACAATCTTGGTCTTTCTGGCCCTCGAGCTTAAGTTCGGTAGAGGAAGACATTTGTAGTAATACCCGAAATGGATAACGATAGATTCCCGTTAATCCGGTTGGCTCGAAACAGTAGGTTTGGTTATCCGCGGTGATATCCTTAAAGTCCCGGTTTACTAAACCCGTTGGCACTGGGTCAAATGGGTATGCGCCCGCTTCGATAGTTTCCGTTGTGCTGACGCCAACAACAATAACGCCTTTTTGAGCCAGCACATTATGATGCGCTAAAGACAGGTTCGAGTTTTCGTTTTGGCTGTCACCGCCCTTGCTGTTGATACTCTTTTTAAACCAAGCGCCTTGAGCAGTACCGGCTATGTCCTGGTCGTACTCTCCGCACAGTGGTTTTATGGTTCGCTTCAAGCTAGGGTCGTTATAGTCGGCAATCTGGGAGTAGTAGAGATCTTTTAGCTCTGGACTAAAGTAATCAAGGGGGCACACGATATGCTTGAAATCGAAACCACCGGTCCAACGATCAGGGTTGGCGAATACTAGCTCTGGTGTCCGATGATCAGACATCTCCATGTCAAAGAATTGCAGAATCCCTTTTTTCTTGGCTGGATTAGCAATTCCCAGCTCTTCACCGGCCTCCAGTTTCACGTCCTTAATAACTGCTCCGCAAGATTCGTTGGTAACCGACCCGTTTTGCTCTGTTCGACAGTTTTTCTTTGAAGTAGCGTCAAAGGCAGCGGTTATTTTGGCATTAACTGTATTCAAGTGGTAAAAATCTACTTCTACATCTCGACAAGGCGAAGTATAAACAAAATAATCTGTGTACCCTAATGTTTTGTTTATGGCTTGTTCGAAGTAGGTAATGTACAGATCTCCTGGTGAGTAAACCGTGACATCGGTTTGATCCTCAACTTTAGCAGCCGTACTCATAAAGTAGATATGTTTAGTAGGGAAGATATGTCCTCCAGTTGAACCAAAGGCACCGAGAGGTACAATTCGGCTATATTCACCCTCTTTAATGGGCGAAACATTGAAGAAGGTTTGTTCGTTACCGCAACGTGCTAGTTCCGGATGAAAAATGGTTTTGTTGCCAACTTCTTTCGACCACCTAATCTGTTCTACGGTATGCTTTATTGCCCCAGAAATAAAAACGATAGCGAAAAAAGCTATCGGCACAAATATCAACTTCCATGTTAATAACTTCCTGAAAAATGTCATGTTCCACCTCCTTTATAGTGCTCTAAATACTTACAAGCCGTTTTATAGCCCAGGTCGCTCTACCGGTTAAACATAGAGAGGCTGTTCTTTAAGCCGGTAATGGTCGACTTTACTTGACCGACATTGACATTGTCCATCTGGCCTTTGATTGCACTGGCGTTCTGTGATGTCGCGGCAGGTGCAGTAGTAACTGGACTTGTTGTCGTACTTTCACTTTTTTTCTGGTTACTACGGATCACATAGTATGTTCCTCCGGCAAGCAATATTACAACTAAAGCTATAATTACGATCATCCAGATTTTTAATCGAGACTTTTTTTCCATTCCGTTCATGTTTATATCTCCTCCGTCCATCTTAGTCCTTAATATTAGCGATAATTGATTGGAGGTCGCTAAACGCTGCAACCAGATTATCCCCTGCTTTGACTGCTGAGTTTTGATCGGCAACACTAAAGCCGTTCTTCATGCCGTCGAATGCCGTATTCGGATCGCTAATTTTTGCGAGAAAGGCATCTATCTTGGTAATCACATTGCTAAAGAAGCTTCTTAGAGTGGTGTTGCTGGTGCGCATGGTTGTGATATCGCTATTTATTTTTGTAATGATGTCTTCCGAAACACCGATTTCGCGAAAATGAGGAATCGAAGCCTCAACAGCGGCACAGACGCCATCGACTTGATTCAATGTAGGAATAATGCGCGAGTTAATGATGTCTTTATATTGGCCTAGATTTGTCTGGGCTGACCTTACGATCGCGGCTTTGCAAGCAGCTGACGGTTCGCGGGTACCCTCGTTTGGCTGACTTCCCTGAGACTGCTGACTAGATTGCTGTTCCAGAGCTGTCGACTCAGTCCTGATGGTATCCATCTGGCTTTGGATGGATTGCTTTTCGTCGTCGGATAACGATGGATCGCTCATCCGTTGACTAAGAACGTTAAGCTGCTGTACTAATTCGTCATGGCGTTGTTGGCTAACCTGTTGATTGCTGCCTGACTGTTGCTGATCTTGGCTATTTTGTTGCTCGTCATTGATGCACTCCTGCGGCTCAGACGGCTGTTCCGGTAACCCTGAACCCGGGTTAGTTATTGTGTCAGCAGCTAAGACTTTCGATGGCACAGTTTTATCTGATACTAGCTGCCCCTTCGTACCTATAAGAATTACCGACATCACCACCACGATGCCCAAGGCAAAACGACCGGCAACGCAGCCTTGTTTGATAATATTGCGCAGTTTCATACCCCTCCTTATTTATAAATAGTTCTAAGACCTCTTAATTAAAATGTAAAACAAAAATATTTGCTTGTACAGTACTAGCAAATATCAACACAATCTACAGACAGCTGAGAGGTAATTAGCTTCTATGCTTAATACAGATTCTTTACAAGATTATCACAACATTGAGCTTGTAACTTTATCGAGCCCAGGGTTTGGTTGGTCAAGGGAAAGACACTCTCCTGGAGACCCTAGCGTCAAGATTGGGGTGGACGAAATACATTGAGCGGGGTGGTAAGATGACTTTAGAGGAGGCAAAGTGAACGAGATTAATCAACGACCCGGTAAAGGGCTAGCTATTGTGATCGTACTGGCGGTGCTGGTAGTCGCTGGACTCGCAGTCGGTAGTTACTACCTATTTGGATTCAAGAAAAATAATGCCAGTAACAATACCTCTACGTCTACTACTTTATGGCCTAAAAGTAATAATCCTTGGTCGATGTTTCATGGTAACTATAACCACACGGGATACGCCGATGTGTCCGGCCCGGCAACAAATCAGTTGAAATGGAAATATCTGGTTGGTGGCAAGGTTGGTATTGGGGCTAATAGTGTTGTTGTATCTAAAGAAGGCACCGTATTTGTCGCTGGCAACAATAAGATTATCGCACTGAACGCCGATGGCTCTCTCAAATGGGCCAAGGATTATATCTCGACGCAAGGTCCTAGTCTGTCAGAGGACGGGACGACCTTATATTTTGATTCTGATACTTCACTGATTGCCGCCTCATCGCTTGATGGGAGTAAGAAATGGGAATTTAAGACCGGCAATAATGTGGTTTTCGGTCCGACAATCGGACCGGACGGCACTATCTATCAAGGTTCATGGGATAAGTACTTTTACGCCATAAATCCTGATGGCACCCTAAAATGGAAGTACTTAACCAAGGGCACGATTTCGTACCCGGCGAGTATTGATAAAAACGGCAACATTTATCTTGGCGGCGGTGATGCCCACTTCGGTCCGGATGGCAATATTTACGCTTTTGATAAAGACGGCAAATCGCTTTGGACTTACGACACAAAAATGTTACGTGTTGGTTCGCCAGCCATTGGTTATGATGATCTTCTCTATTTTCCGGCTTCACCAGTTTTGTTTGTTCTAAATACCGAGGGCAAATTGGTTTGGAAAAAGGGACCTGATGTGACGGCCATACCAGGAGGCGCGCCAAACGGAGCGGCGCCAGTTGCACCTTGTGATCCACCACCAGCGCCGTGTAGTAGTGCAACCAATGCTCCAGATAATAATTCGGCTACCGGCAGGGAAGATATTGCCGGTATTATCACTCCGGCTATCACCCCTGACGGCATAATTTACATTGGAACCTCCCAGGGTAAAATCTTTGCTATTGATAGCAAAACTCAGGAGACGAAATGGACCTATCAAACTGGCAAAAATCCAGAACAGAAAGGAGTTGACTATGGCCTGCCAAGTTTTGTCATGGCAGACAAAGATGGTACATCTTACTTTGGTTCAGTTGATTACAAATTTTACGCCATGACTAAAGACGGCAAAGTTAAGTGGACCTATGAAACTGGTGGCAAGATTATGGAAGCTGCTCCGGCCATCGGTGCCGATGGTACAATTTATTTCACCTCTGAAGATGGCTATCTCTACGCCATCGGTAGCTAACTGGGGTTAAGGATTTCCCTCAACATTAACAGAACCGGGTCCGTCATCGCTAGTAACAACATTCTTCTTTCCACCTTCTACAACGACAGTACCTGTACCGCCGGAACCCCCAGCAACCACTTTCTTTTCGCTACCCGTACCTCCGGAAACGGTATTAACAACGATGTTGCCAGCTACCCCATCGGCTTGTCCGATTACGACATTTGACGCTGCAGAGTAGCTTTCTACAACTTGGCCATCAGACATCTGGATTTTCCAGACTTTTTTGCCTTCACCCGTTGTTACCGACGAAGGTCCTGTGCCAGGAGCGTACTCAATTTTTAAGTCACCAGTAGTATCCTGAGAAATTTTAGCTTCGCCTCCGTCGATGATAACTCCATCATTCAAATCGCCGGACTCCTGTGTCCCAGGAGCATAAACTCTCGTGGTCTTTTCGTCCTGGGTATTATTTTCAGGATCCCGCCAGATAGCTACGATTTTGTCAGCGAAAATATCGGCTGTTTCCTGGTCCTTGATACTAACGATATCATCCTTGGTTTGATTGGCGGTTGTTTCTTGAGTTGAAGCTATAGTCTCTTGTTGATCTTGAGCCTCTGTGCTTTGCCGTACTTTGGAGAGGATTTTCTGTTGTTCTAAGGCGCTGGTCTGAATTTTTTCCACTAAAGAATTAGCGTCTCCTGGTTTCTTTTTTTCGATTATTAGATTTATTCCATTTTTCAGAGTTACATAACGGTTGGTAAGTTTGGCAACTTGGTCGGTTTCACCAAGTTTGTAGGCGGCTTCGATATTACGAGCACGTGTGGTAGCTGTTTTATCGAGCACAATAACTTTAGAATCACTTTTCCAAGTAAAAATGTTGAGATTGACCCATTCATGGGCATAAGTCCACCGGGTAGGTAGCTTATCGCTCCCGTCAGCCGCATAAGTATTCGAAGAAAATAGAATACTTATAACTAAAGCCAAAAATACTACCTTTAAGAAAGTTATTTTTTTCATTACATTCTCCCTTAGTTACGGTTATAGTATCATAATCACAGAAAAAAATGTGAAGCTAATCTGCTAGTTGGATGAGCTTGCCGAATCCGTCGGAGACTGAATCCGCCAGCTGGCGGTGTCGAGCTCCGAATCGTAAAGGATGTTAGAACTGAAATAACCCCCTAGCCACTTGATTAATTTTGCGATTTATGGTACAGTGCGGTCACTCTACGGAGTGGCTCTCTTGAGTCGATTCAAATATGTGCTGGCGAGCCTAGTACGCAGGAGTAATCCATGTCCGTTAACAATAAGTCAATCGAAGCTATCGCTTCTCGCAAAGGCGTCACCGCCGGTGGCGATTTTCTGACCATTCCCGCCATGGCCAAGGCCGCTAACGCACCTGAGTCGTGGGTACGGAAGCAAGTTTCGCGCTATGCCGATCAAATGGAATCCCGTTTGGCCGGTGATCGCCGAATGCAACCGCATTACCCGCCGACTCTCGCCGACAGTCTCCGTGAGGAGTGGGCTAAGCTGAATCCCGACAAGCACTTCACCCTGCCCGAGTTGAAGAACACGGTCGGTGGCGAAGGGGCCTGGCTGCGCAAGCAGCTCAACGAGATTGGGGCTAAGCCAGTCACGAAATACGCTCGGTGTGGCAAAGAATTGCCACACTACACCGAACAGACTGCTCAAGCAGTGCTGACTCGATACTACGAGGTCCCGGCAACGGGTTTAGACCGATTCAGTCGTGGCCAGATCAAGGGTTTCTTCAAGATCCCCCACCACTGTCTCGGCTGGCTGGTCGACCTTCTTCGCTCCTGCGAAGACATCGAGCTTCGACGAACGCACCGCTCCGGCGGATCGTTCGAAAAGCACTATCCCTTTGGGATACTCGAAGATGTCCAGACGGCTATCGCTGAACTACCGGATGCCGGAGACCGCCTGACGCTCGACGACATCTGTGCCAGCTTCCCGCAATGGCGGTACTTCTTTGAGAGGGAGAAATTTCTCTCATTGCGTTCCGCGGACTTTCCGGCGGAAGTGTGTCGCTACGGTGAAGGCCTGGTCGACATTTTCTACCCAGCTACAACGCTCAGCCTGATTCGGGAGAAATACCCACTCCAGGTGGGATACGAAGACGGCTGGAGGGAGGAGCTCGAGATTGTCACGATGCTTCAAGCTTCTCACGCGTGGGTGAGACAGGCGCTCACGCCTTACGCCCAACTGCAAGAGGATGGCTACAAGCACCCGCGCGGTCAGGAACCCTATCATCCGACGAGGAGACAGGAGCGTTACTACCCGGAGTCCGTTCTGGAACCCCTTCGCAAGGAGTGGGAGAAAGTGTCCAAAGCCGGCCGATGGCTCAACGAAGGGCAAGTCGCGGAGTTCTGCGACGCCTGGGAACGAGAAATCGAACACCTCATCGGGTACAACGAGGATAAGTTCGAGCTTCGTATGGGTCAGGATCGAATCGAACGGCACTATCCCTTGGAAGTGGCCTTCGAGATCAGAGCAACCCACCTGTATCGGTAGAATCCTATCCACTCGACACTAAATGTGTCGGCCTGGCAGCAATGTGTTGCCAGGTTTTTTCATACATTCTA